>DAIOUH010000008.1:0-37184 GCA_036751585.1 Prevotella sp.
GAGTGAAAGAATAATGTTGTTCATCGCTGTTGAAATCCTTAATTTTCGAGTGCAAAGGTAAAAGTTTGTTTAAAAGTACGCAATACTCAAAAATAGGTAAATCTTTTCTTCCTCACGGTCATCATTTTTGGGTATGACGACGATTATAAGAACGGAATTTACCCAATAAGGATTGGTAAGCAAAAAAGATGTAGATAAACAAAAAAAGAACAGATACAGCCACTTCCGCCCTCTGTTCTTCCTTATAATACATAATAAATAATGTGGACCTGCGGGGAGTCGAACCCCGGTCCGAACAAGGAAGCCATATGCTTTCTACACGCTTATTCCAGCCTTGATTTTCGTACGGCAGCAAGACCTGGACCACCAACTGCCGTCTTATCCTCTAAAGCGTTTCGCCACTGGCGCGAGGCTGCCAATGACTATTCCCGATTTAGTCTGCACCGCTTGATCTCCGGATTCGGAAAAACATCCTCGGAGCGATGTCTCGTCCCCGCGCCTTGCGCAGGGATTAAGCCAGTAACCTACTGTACTTCAGTTAGGCAGCGAGAGCGTAGTTGTTTTCGCCAATTAAATTGTTGTTCACTCAGATTATGGAGCTAGCCAACGAGGCTCCGCGTGCTTACATACAATTTCGTCTTGCCGTCAAATCCATACAAGCCCATTGTATATAACGTTTGGCAAAGTTACGTTTTTTACGCGTAACCGCCAAATTATTTCCTGAAAATCCTTTCATCCAACTTTTATCCAAGATATTTCGTCAAGAGACGCTTGCATCCGCTCTTTCTTATCTTGTCAATGCTTTTTTCCTTTATCTGTCTCACGCGCTCACGGGTCAAGCCCAACTGCGCTCCAATCTCCTCCGCGCCTTCTTCCTGGCATCCCATGCCAAAGCTCTTGCAAAGAATGGTGACCTCGCGTGGCTTGAGCACTTGCTTGAAGACATCCTTGAAGTCTTGATCCATCGACTCCTTGTCTACCTCCTTGGTCAACGTCTCATCGTTGGAAGGCAAAATATCCTCAAGGCAGTTGCTGTCATCATCTGAGAACGGGGCGTTGATGCTCATGTGGCGCAAGTCTGCGTTCAGCGTGTTTTCTATCCTGTTAGCGTCAATGTTTGTGATGTCTGAAAGTTCTTCCGACGAAGGCTGACGATGGTTCTTTTGCTCAAACTTCTCTATCTCAGTGTTGATTTTAGACAGAGCGCCCACTTGGTTCAGTGGCAGCCTGACCATGCGTCCTTGCTCGGCAATGGCTTGCAGGATGCTCTGCCTGATCCACCACACGGCGTAACTTATGAACTTGAATCCACGAGTCTCGTCAAACTTCTCCGCTGCTTTCACGAGACCGATATTGCCCTCGTCGATGAGGTCGGTAAGCGACAGTCCTTTGTGTTGATACTGTTTAGCCACCGAGACCACGAATCTGAGGTTGGCTGACACAAGACGATCCTTTGCTCGTTCACCCCTTTTGCCGCCCTTGCGTATTTCATCGGCAAGTTGAGTCTCCTCCTCAGGGTCAATCATTGGAATGCGTGCGATCTCCGCGAGATAACGCTCCAAAGACTCACCTTGGCGGTCGGTTATGCTTCGAGAAATCTTGATCTGTCTCATCATTATTGCTCCTTCCTGTAACTTTAATATGCAAACTTTAATATGCAAAAAGTATACCAAAAAGGAGTTTTCCGCCTTACTGGTCAAGACAATATCGTGCTACTCAATATCCAGCTCTATCGGGCAATGGTCAGAGCCGTATATCTCCGTGTGGATTGACGCGTTGGTTATGCGGTCGCGCAGACGGTTGGACGTGAGAAAATAGTCGATTCGCCACCCCGTGTTTCGCTCCCGTGAGCGGAAACGATAGCTCCACCACGAATAGGTGACATCATCAGGATGAAGGGCGCGAAACGTGTCGGTGAAACCGCTGTTGAGCAATGTCGTCATCTTGCCACGCTCCTCATCGGTGAATCCGGCGCTCAGGTGATTGGTCTTTGGGTTCTTGATGTCAATCTCCTCATGCGCCACGTTCATGTCGCCACACACTATCACGGGCTTTTTCTTGTCAAGCTCGTGGAGATAAGTCTGGAAGTCGTCTTCCCATTTCATGCGGTAAGCCAACCGCCGAGGCTTTCCGCCCTTTGTCTCAGCCTCTTGTGAGTTTGGCGTGTAGACACAGACAAGATAGAAGTCGGGCATCTCCAGTGTCACCACGCGTCCCTCGTGGTCGTGTTCCTCGATGCCAATGCCATAGCTCACGCTCAGCGGAGTGTGGCGAGTGTAGATTGCCGTGCCGCTGTAGCCCTTGCGCTCGGCATAGTTCCAAAACGACTGGTAGCCTTCAAACCGTAAGTCGAGTTGCCCCTCTTGCATCTTGGTTTCCTGAAGACAGAAAAAGTCGGCGTCAAGCTCCTTGAAGTAGGCCTCAAAGCCCTTGCTCTTTATGTTGCCCTCGTCATCGGTCTTTGGCTTGACACAAGCACGAAGCCCATTGACATTCCATGATATAAACTTCATCATATTCTCCTTGCCTCTCCTCTAAGCAGACTCATGAATTCCTCGCGCACTTTCATCGACTCGAACACTCCACTGTAAGCCGATGTCGTGGTGACGCTGTTTTGTTTCTCCACGCCACGCATCTGCATGCACATGTGGCGCGCCTCGATAACCACCATCACGCCTTGCGGCTTGAGAGTGTCATTGATGCAGTTCATCACCTGCTCGGTGAGGCGCTCTTGCACTTGAAGCCTGTGAGAGAATATGTCAATGACCCTCGCTATCTTGCTGAGCCCTGTGATATGTCCATTTGGAATGTAAGCCACGTGAGCCTTGCCATAGAAAGGCAGCATGTGGTGTTCGCACATTGAGAAGAAGTCAATGTCTTTCACGATTACCATCTGGTCGTACTTCTCCTCAAAGAGCGCATCGGTGAGCACCTTGTGCGGGTCTTGGGTGTAGCCGCGCGTAAGAATCTGCATGGCTTTGGCCACACGCATTGGGGTCTTCTTCAGTCCCTCGCGCTCAGGGTCTTCGCCCAAGAGTGAAAGTATCGCCTTATAGTGCATGGCGAGCTCATCGAGCCCATCACGGAATTCTGTCTCTGGATTCATTTGTAAGTATATATAATAAGGAGTATATATAATATTAGTCGAACACGGTGATTTGCCCTTTCACGATGACCGCGGCCTTATAGCCCATGCCTTTTATCGCGCTGAGCATTCGTCGCGCCTCGTTGATAGAGCGATAGTTCCCCACCCTGCAAATCCATCGCGGTGAATAGAAATGCACGTAGATGGGTTGGTCGGGAAATCGCATCTTTATGTCGTTTCCGGCTTGTTGGGCCTTTGTCTTGTCGGCGCGCGTGTTTCCTCCCGCGAAGGCCTGCACACGATAACCCGTCACCTTGCGGGCCCCACGCATGACCTTCTTGCGCATGTCCACGGTAGGGATATGAAGTTCCGCCTCCGCTTCCTCCTCAGCGATGGCTTTTTGCTGTTCTGCCGATTGTCTCTTTGTTTCGGCAAGTTGGCGTTTCTCCTCAACTTCCTTTCTTTTTTCCTCAGCCGATTTTTCCGCTACGCGCCTCTGTAATGCCAATGCTTCCTCCACGGCATTTTTTTGAGACTTTTGCGCCTTGAGCCTCTCTTCCTGCTCGCGCGCGCGGGCTTTCTCCAAGCTGTCGTTTTTCGCGGCGTTGGCCACGGCGGTTGGCATGGCTTCATGCTTGGCCTTGACGGTCTTTGTAGCCGAGACATGGGCACTCGGTTGTGTCGATGCTATTGGGGCATTGGCTTTTGTAGTGTTGTTGGTGTTTTTCTTTATAGTCTGTTTCTGCGCCTGCTCCACTGCCACACTCTGCGCTATGGTACCGTTTACAAGCGCGTCAATCTCACGGCTTTGCGATATGGAGACCTTACCCTTGCCAGCCTGGTCCTGTTGCAGGTGTCGCGTGAAAGTCTGTGCCTTAGCCGATACCATGACACTGATTATTGACAAAAAAAGAAAAACGAATCTCTTCATTAATTAAAATGCGTTTTTGTTAAGATAAGGCGGAAAGAGATATCCGCTGTGTTCCTCCTCATTTAGTGTGTAATGCCGATGATGCCAAGGGCATTGTTGCCCGAGGCACCACCGGTTTTAATAAAGAATCAATAAATTACTTCTTCCAAGCGTCGATGATGCCCTTGAAGTCAGCAGCCTTCAAAGAAGCGCCACCGATCAAGCCACCGTCGATGTCGGGCTTAGCGAAGAGCTCAGGAGCGTTGCCTGGCTTGCAGCTGCCACCGTAGAGGATTGTGGTGTCCTCAGCAGCCTCCTTGCCATACTTCTCGGCAACGATAGAGCGGATGTAAGCGAGCATCTCCTCTGCCTGGTCGGAAGTAGCGGTCTTGCCTGTGCCGATGGCCCAGATTGGCTCATAAGCCAGCACGATGTTCTTCCACTCGTCAGCTGTGAGGTTGAACACGCTGCCGTCGAGCTCGGCCTTCACGACCTCGTTCTGCTTGTTGGCCTCGCGCTCCTCCAGTGTCTCACCGCAGCAGAAGATGACCTTCAAGCCGTTGGCAAGGGCGAGCTGAACCTTCTCCTTCAGGATCTCGGCTGTCTCGTGATAGTACTGACGACGCTCTGAGTGGCCAAGGATGACATACTGTGCGCCTGTTGACTTAACCATGGCAGCGCTCACCTCACCCGTGTAAGCTCCCTTTTCCTTGTCAGCGCAGTTCTCGGCGCCAAGGGCCACTACATTCTGGTCGATGACCTGAGCCACGCTTGCCAGATGGATGAAAGGAGTGCAGATGATGACGCCGCAGTTTGGCTTGTCAGCCTTCAGTGTCTCGTTGATTTCCTTTGCCAGGGCAACGCCCTCTTGCAGGTTCTCGTTCATTTTCCAGTTGCCTGCTACAATTTTCTTTCTCATGATGATTAATATTAATATTAAAAAATAAAATGAGCTATCAGTTTCGCCGCTTCCTCCTCCTGAGGTATTTAGTCCACGCCCACGTTCTATCGGCGAAGACAAGGAGGATAAGCGGAATGAAGAACAAGAGCACGACCTTCATGATGGTCTCGCCCAAGCCGTTTGACGGCATAGTGCCAATATCGAGTTTCGACAATGGCGCATTGAGACTCATGCTCGAAGGCAAGTCGTTGTGGCTCCACTTCCGTATTATAGTCCCGTTTTTCAGCAACAATAATCCTGGGTTGCTGCGTATGATGGTCTTGAGCGTGGTCTCATCGGTGAAGCAGAACGGATATTCCGCCCCCGTGATGTCAGCCCAATGGTCTATGTCCTTCTGTGTAGAGGCGGTGAGGCAATAGAATGGTATCTTTTGCTCTTGACAATACTCATAGAGCTGGTCGATGTCACCGAAATTGGAGTCGTCGGCTTGCTCAAGGTGTGGCGACACGAGAAGGAAGACGTAGCCCTTTGCCGTGAGCACGCTGTCGGTGATGTCATCGCCATTTGGCTTCTGTATGGAGAAGTCGTGGATTGGAGGCACGTAACCTTCCTTGGTCTGCACGGTCTTGGAGTCGACAAACTGCCACGAGGAGTCGGGATAGTTGTCGAGGGTGAACTCTTTCTTCACGCCATTCTTTTGCAGGATGAAAGTGGTGTTGAATTGTGGCTGCGGCGCGCCTGCCGGGATTTCCATCCCCTTCTTGATGTTCATGCCAATGTGGTAGGGACGGAAATCTATCAACGGAAGGTGATAAAGGCAATGCGCGCTGAGCAAGAGCACAAAGAGGATGGTGTAGTTTATCGCTATCCACTGCGTTGAGCGCGACAGGAAGCGATACATCTGCAGCGGTTGCCATGCCAAGATGACGGCGGCAGCAAGTAGAACGATGTTTTTGAGCAATGTCTCCACGTTGGTCAAATGTAAGGCATCGCCAAAGCACCCACAGTCTTTCACGGGATTGAACAATGCTATCCACAGGGTGACGAGTGTCATCACGACCATGAACGCCACAAGAATCTTTGACACGAGATGACGGCGGATGGCGAACAGCACGAACACGCCGAGGCTGAACTCCAACGTGGACAATGCCACGGAAGCGAGCAGCGTCACGATGTCGGGCACGACGCCTCCCAAACCCATGGCCGACAGATAGTCTTGAAGTTTGTATTGTGTGCCTATCGGGTCAATGGCCTTGACAAAGCCGGAGAACACAAACGTGGCACCGAGAAGAAAACGACAAACATTCACCAGCAAGGTCAACGCTATCGCCTTGACCTTATTAAGACTTTGATGTGTGCTTACCGTTGCCATTTTATTATTTCAAGCGTATTGCTCCAAAAACAGAATAGTTGATGATGTCGAGCAGGTTGGAATCGACGCCCTCCGACGCCAACGCCTGACCGGCGATGTCCTCAAGTTGCTTGATACGGGCAATCTTGGTGAGGATAAAATCAGTGTAACTGCTCACGCGCATCTCACGCCACGCCTCACCGTAGTCGTGGTTCTTCCTTACCATCAGCTCAAACGCCTTGTTGGCGATGCCATCGTAGAGCGCCAACGCCTCCTTGGCATCCATGTCGGGAGTGAGCACGCATGGGTGGGCGAGCTGTATCAAACCAATGATGCCGTAGTTGACCAAGCCAATGAACTCAGGGCGTATGCCCTCGTTGACCATGGCCTTGCCCGTGATCTCAAGGTCGCGTATGCGACGAGCCTTGATGAAAAGCTGGTCGGTGAGCGACGACGGACGCAGTATGCGCCACGACGCCCCATAGTCGTGGAGCTTCTTGGCGAAAAGGTCACGACACTCGTTTAGGGTGTCCTTGAACTCCTGGTTTGTATCTTGTTTTGCCATAACGGTATCTTCCTTATAGACTGCAAAGTTACTAAATTTTTAAGAGTGTATGGCAGAAAACAAGTTTTTTCTTCTTGGCTTGCCTTATCTCACTTTTCAGCCTGCCTTCTGTGTATTACCCTCACGGTGCCGCAAAGGGCATCATAGCGCACTTGCAGGGAGTCGCGCTTCACGCGGAGCATGTTTTTCTTATACAGATCTTTCTCCGCGCCGTATTGCGCTATGGTGGCTTGCAATGCCGAGTCGGTACGGCCTACGTCGTTTTGCGTCATCTTGAGCGAAGCGTCTTGCCATATCTTGAGCGCCCTCTCGCGGCTTTCTATCGCCTTGGGATGGTTGGCGCGAAGCTGCGTGATGGCGTTGAGCGTGGCTTGATAGTTGCCGGCGTTGTAGAGTGAGTCTATCTTGTTCATGAGCGGCGCGGCCTTTTCGTCTTCCGTCTGCTGGCAGGAGGCGAAAAGAGCCATGGCAGCTATTGCAAGCAATGTTATCTTTTTCATTTTCAATATTTAATATTCCGGGAATCATATTCTGCCGCGCCGTTGCCCTCTTGCCCTCACTTTCTCACAAGCAAAGCCGAAAGCTCCCACAGGATGTAGATGGGCAGGAACACCGCGAAGAGAGTGAAAGGATCTGACGACGGGGTGATGAACGCCGCCACCACAAGCAGCACCACGATAGCGTGGCGACGGTAGCGATTGAAAAACGAGCGATGGAGCAGCCCCAGTTTCGAGAGAAGCCACGAGAGCACAGGCAACTCAAAGATAATGCCCATCATGAACGTGAGCATCAGGAAATTGTCCATGTAACTGTCGAGCGACAGTTGGTTGGTTATCGACGGCGACAACTGATAGGTATACAGAAAGCGCAACGTCAAGGGGAAGACGAGCCCATAGCCCACCACGCAACCGGCAAAGAAGAGCACCGTGCCGAGAACGAAAGTGAACCTCACGCCCCGCTTCTCGTTGGCGTAAAGCGCGGGACACACGAATCGCCATACCTCAAAGACGATGTATGGGAAACTGACCAACAGCGCGAGCCAAAACGACAACTCGCACTGAAGGAAGAATTGCGACGCCAACCGCAGATTGATGACCGACACGTGAAAAGGCTTCACGAGGTCGCTGGGCACAGGCACGAAATGACCCGAAAGGGTCGCAAGCCAATGGTAAAGGAAGAAGTCGTTGGAGGCTGGTGCCATCACCACATGGTCGAAAAGCCATGGAATGAACGCGAAGCCCACTATCAGCACCACCACCCACACCGCGATGATGCGCACGAGCATCCATCGCAGCACTTCGAGATGATCCCAAAACGTGGCCTCGCCATCAGCGCTTGTCCGCGTCCGTGGCTGGCTTGTCGGTCTTGTCATCGGCATTTACGGTCTTGTCAACGGCATCGTTGATGCCGTTGACACCATCCTTAAAACTCTTGACGCCCTGCCCCATGGCTTTCATCAGTTCGGGTATCTTCTTGCCGCCGAAAAGCAGCAACACGACGATGAGTATGATGATGAGCTCAGGGGTGCCAAGGCCTCCAATGAGCATAAGTGTTGATAATGTCATTTCCGTATGTTGTGTTTTGTTTTCTTGAGATTAAGCCTATGAGCCTGTCACAGCCCTCTGCCCCATTCGCGGCATTGCTTCTCGGCGTCGCTGTCGGGAGCCCACTTCACCTTCAACGGCTCGGCGGCAATCTCGAATCCGGCTTCCTCAAGGCGTTGCTGCATGCGTTTTTCCACGCCGCCGCCCCAGCCGTAGCTGGAGAACACGGCAGCCTTCTTGCCCTTGAATCGCATGCCATGAATGAGCTCAAGTATGCCGGCGATGGCATAGGTCATGCCAAGGTTGACGGTGGGGCAACCCACGAGAATCTCGCGCGAGCGGAATGTCTCAAGGATGATGTCGCTCTTGTCGTCCTTGGTGGCGTTCATTATCACCACGCGCGTCTCGGGATGAGCCTCGCGCACACCGTTGGCTATCTGCTCTGCCATGCGTCGGGTGGCTTGCCACATGGTGTCGTAGATTATGGTCACTTGGTCTTCCTGATAGTTGGAATCCCATTTCTGGTAGCAACCCACGATGTCCTTGATGTGGTCGGTCCAAATCACGCCGTGTGAGGGGGCTATCATCTTGAGCGGGAGATTAGCCTTGACAAACTCGTCCACCTTGCGTTTCACGTTGGTGTTGTAGATGTTGAGGATGTTGGCATAATATTTCTCAGCCTCGCGGAACAGGTCGCGCTGGTTCACGGTGTCGTCGTAGAGGCTCTCCGTGGCATAGTGCTGGCCAAAGACATCGTTGGAGAAAAGTATTTGCTCCTTGTCGGCATAAGTCATCATGGTGTCGGGCCAGTGGCACATTGGAGCCTCTATGAAGTGCAGGGTGTTCTCGCCGATGTTCAGCGTGTCGCCCTGTTTCACGTTCACGAAGTTCCAGTCCTCGTGATAGAGCCCGCGCAATATTTGCTCACCTTTCTTGGTGCAATAAATCGGGGTGTCGGGGATGAGCTTCATCAGGGCTGGCAGCGCGCCTGAATGGTCATTCTCGTTGTGGTTCATCACGATATAGTCGATGTCGTTCAAGTCGATGTCTTCCGCCAAGTGTGCCACGAACTCATGGTCGTATGGAGTCCACACCGTGTCGATGAGCACGTTCTTCTTGTCGCGAATAAGATATGAGTTATAGCTTGAACCGAAGTGGGTGGACAGCTCATCGCCATGGAAGTGCTTCAGCTCCCAGTCTATTTTTCCCACCCATGATACCTTCTCTGTGATTTTCTTCATTGTTTAGTCCTCCTCTTCTTCAAAGTCCTCTTTTCCTACTCCACACTCAGGGCACACCCAATCTTCAGGAAGGTCTTCAAAGGCCGTCCCGGGTTGTATACCGTTGTCTGGATCTCCTTTGGCTGGGTCATAGACCCATCCGCATATTGTGCAAACATACTTCTTCATAACGTCTTGTATTCTGAATTGTACTTTTTGCAAAGTTAAGGCATTTATTTGAAATGCCCAACTATTATCGTTATTTTTCGTCGGCTCCACGGCGTAAAGATGCCCTAAATGAGGGGCCGTCGGCTTCACGCCGTAATCGCGTCGCGATTCAAGCGTAAAGGCGTCGCGATTCAAGCGTAATGGCATCGCGATTCAAGCGTAAAGCCGAAGGGGTTGCGACGCAATGGCGAATTGTCAGTTTTTTCCTGTAAATTTGAAAAAGAAAAATGTCTGCTATTCCGCTATCAGAGAGAACTCTGCCGCTGAAGCATAGTCAACACCATAATGGCCGTTAAGGGCGCGGAACCGTATGTAACGTGCTTTGACAGGCTGCTTGAACATGACCTTTTTCACTTCTTCGGTTGCATCGAATCGTCCCTTTGCTATAGGTTCGCCCCAATTCTTGCCATCGTTGCTCACGTAGATCTCGTAATCTCTGATGCGGCCATAACCTGTGTCTTGGCGCGGCAGGATTGTGAATCCTTTCATTAGTTTCGGTTCCGAGGCATCGAAATCTATCCAATGAGGATATTTGGCAAGCGTGATGGAATACATTGTGTGCCAATAGGTAGACTCGTCACCATCAACAAGATGCGCGGCTTCACCCTCATCTGGTTCCTCTGACGACGCGAATGCTATCTGTAAAGGAACAACGTCAACCTTGTCAAACTTGACAGAGGTCTTCAGTTGTGGATTCTCCTTATACCATGTCGTGATTGTTCCACCATTGCGCATGTCAACAGGCTTGGTGTATTGCACTGCCTTTTTGCTTCCATTCACAGAATAGAGAATCGTGCGGTTGGCGGCAGGGCTGCTCAAAGTCACCTTGCCTGTGTTGCCATGGGAAATGCTGATAGGCTGCTCACCGGAAAGAGATACTTTCGCCGCCTTTTCCATGGCCTCCGCACTTGAGTCGGCGGCTGGACGAATCACGAAACCGAAGCTATAGTTCTGGCTATAGGCGCGGTCGTCGTTGAGCGGTCCGCCCTGTCCGCAGCTTGCCCCGCCAAGGCCTGTGACCTTAGCGTCAAGGTGCAGGTATGTTCCATCAGACGCTGGGAGTTCATTGGCATGGGCAGTGACCGTCATTTGTTGCGCGCTCCAAGGCAAGGCTGACGCTGACATCGTGCTGTCGGCAACAAACACGACTGCCGGTTTGCCGCTTTCGCTCAACGCGCACCAACGCACCTCTTCGCGGTTGCCCATGGATTGTGGTTTGGGCAAAACAATGTCCTGCTTTCCGACGATGCCCTGATGGTGCTCTATGAACTGTCCTGTCTTTCGGTCGCTGTAATTGTTCACCGGTCCACGTCCGTAATAGTCGAACTGGTTATAAGTCTTTGGCAACTTCATCACATAGCCGATGCGTGGCAGAACCACGCTTGCCTGACTGGCAGAAATGGCACTATTGAGTTCGATAGAGCCGTCTTTATATATAGTGTAAATCTGGTTCGTTGTGAACTTGAAGTCGTCCTTGCCGAGGGCTTTCTTGTCAACATTGAATGAGTAAACCGACTGTGGGTCACGGTCGCGGTTGGAGTAAGCCTGTCGGCAACCTTCCTTGCCCTGGCTTTCCACTGTCAGGCTGATTTGCAAGGAACCGTCTTTCAGTTTCATTATCGATGGCTTGCCAATCACACGATGCCGCAAGTCATACAATCCATACTTGAACCATTTGCCAGGGTAGCCAATGCCGGCATCGTTGTCGGTAGGAGCACGGAAAGCATCGAGCTTAGGGCCATTTCCATCGGTGAATACTGTGTTGTTGCCGTAGACAAGCGCGCTGATCGCGCCCGTGGAAAGGTCGAACGTCGCATTGAAGCCTGAACCCTTTACCTTCACCTGTTTAGCGTCTTGCGTGAAATGGATGTCGCCATTGGCATTGGCAACCGTCTTCAATGCCGGAGCCTTTATGTCGGCACCCTTCACACGCAGCTGCTCCTCCATCTGGGCATATCCTTTCTTTGCCCATGGCATGTCCTTGCCCTGGAGGAACTGAATCTTGACAAAGTATTCACTTCGTGGGTCGAGTTTGGAATAATCGTAGTCAAGAGTGTACTCCTGACGCTCGCGCGGACCGAGAATGTTCTTGGCTCCCATGAGCGGCATGTCCTTGGCTACGCATTCACCGTCTTTCCACAACGACCATACAATCTGGTAGCCACGCAGCGGTTCAAAATAGTTCTTGTTGAATATTTCGATGCTGCCCTTTGTCATGTCAACTGCCTTGACACCAACATTCTGGTAAACCTTCTTCACCTCATAGTATTGAGCCTTTGGCGTGAGGTCTGGGCGCATGATGCCATTCATGCAGAACATGCCGTCGTTTGGCTTGTTGTCAATGCCGAAATCGCCTCCGTAGCCCCAATAGCGTTTGCCAGTCTTAGGGTCAATGTTGTAGATAGCCTGGTCAACCCAGTCCCAAATGGCGCCGCCCATGAAGAAATTGGTGCTTTCGATGGCGTTCCAGTAGTCTATGAGATTGCCGACAGCGTTGCCCATGGAATGTGCGTATTCAGAGATGTGATATGGGTACTTGATGTTGTACTTGCCTTTCACGGCCTCCTGCACCCAAGGAATTGAAGGATACTGGTTTGAGCCCATGTCAACTATGTTGTTGTTACGCTCGTATTGCACGGGGCGGCTTGTGTCGTAAGCCTTTATGGCATTGTAGCAGTCCTTGAAGTTGTCGCCTGGGCCAGCCTCGTTGCCAAGACTCCAAATCACGACAGAAGGGTGGTTGACCGTAGAGTGAACCATCTCCATGTTGCGTGCTATGTGGGCGTTGCGGAACTCCTTTACATGCGAGAGCGACTCCTTGCCATAATAGTATTCATGGCTCTCGATGTTGGCTTCATCCTCAAGATATATGCCATACTTATCGCACAGGTAATACCAATAAGGAGCGTCAGGATAGTGGCAGTCACGCACATGGTTGATGTTGGCGCGCTTCATGAGAAACACTTCATGCTCCATTTGTTGGCGTGTGACATAGTGGCCAGTGGCAGGATTGTTCTCATGTCGGTTGACGCCCTTCATCTTGATGGGTTGGCCATTGAGGTAATAATAGCGTCCTGCCAGTCCAAATTCATCCTTGTCGGCAGGGGTGTCCTTTATCTCGATTTTGCGGAAACCGACGATAGTGGAGAATGTCTCAACGACATTGCCTTTCTTGTCCTTCAACTCGCCAACCAATGTATAGCGGTGAGGAGCCTCGGCACTCCATGGTTTTACGATGTTGCCCGCATTGAGTGTGGTCTTTGCCGTGAGTTCCCCGTTCTTACCTATTTCATCAACTTTGGCAGTCGCGCTGATACCAGGCACGAGAGTGTTTTCATCGGAATAGAGCTTGTTTTCATATAATGTGTAGTATATGGAATAGCCTTTTGCTGCCTTGGTCGTGAGATTGTTCACCTCGGCAGATATGTTCAGCGACGCATTTGTGAAAGTAGCGTCATAGTCGGGGATGGCCTTGATGTCGCGCACCTGTACTTTTGGCTTGGCAGTGAGTGACACAGAGCGGAAGATGCCCGGCAGACGGAACATGTCCTGGCTTTCGAGGAAAGAACCGTCTGAATTGCGGTATACCTCTACCGCCACGATGTTATCACCTTTCTTATTAATATAAGGTGTAATGTCGAACTGAGCGAGGTTGCGTGAGTTCTTCGAGAATCCCACATACTTGCCATTGATATAGATATAGAAGAACGAGTCAACACCATCGAAGTTGATGTATATTTCCTTGCCGTTCCAATCGGCTGGAATGGAGAACGAGCGTCGGTATGAGCCTACTTCATTGCGGTTATTGTAGGTCATCCAGTTTTTGTTTGGCTCGCGCATGACGCCACCCTTCCAGTCGCCCACCTTCACATGGTGTTGGAAGATGACGCGTTGATTGGAATATAACGGATAGCCATATTTGAATTCCCCCTTATCGGTCATTCCTGCGGTGTTCCAGTTCATTGGCACTTGAACACGATCCCAACGGCTTGCATCGAAGTCGACGCGGAAGAAGTCTTTTGGACGTTCATCGGGATTCTTGGCCCAATGAAACAACCATTCGCCGTCGAGTGAGCACCAGAACGAAGAGTTCTCTGGCAACACGCGGCGCGCCTCGTCAACATTCTTGAACGAGAAGAACCACGCATGTGGCTGCTGTTTGTTGTAGGCCACAGAGTCTGGGCTTTGCCATTCCCACCCCGTGGGTGACGGCATTTGCCCATAGTAGAACCCTCCGAGTTGCGTCTGTGCATACATAGGTGACGCGAACATGACCGCAAGGAGAGCCAAAGTTAGTTTATTCATAGAAATAAGTTTTATTTTGTCTTAAATTTGCAGGCTTGCAATTGGGGGCTTATTTTCTCTTCTTGCCCAAAGCCTTGGCGTACCATTCTTTCAAAGCAGCCCTTGGCGTGCCAAGCCTTACAAGCCTGTCAAGGTCTTGGATAGCGTCTTGAAACTCGCCGAGCCTTATGCGTATGTCGGCGCGAGACAGGATAAAGTCCTTGTTTTCCGGTGTAAGGCTAATAGCCTTGCCATAGTCATATTCCGCCAACTCCAACATACCTCTCTCATTCTCAATGCCGGCCCTCGCCGCCCATACCACAGCAGAGTCAGGGTAAGCATCGACGAGCTGGTTTATCCCATCAAGGGCTTCGGTGTAGTGCTTGTCTTTCTCGTTGAGCAAGGCAAGGCCGAGACGAGCCTCAAAATTGCCTGGCACAATGGTCAGAAGGTTCTCGTAATCCAATCTCGCGAACTTATAGCGGCCAAGCTGCTCATTAGCGTATGCCCTGTAATACAGCGCTGCGACATTGGCTGGATTGTGACGCAACACAATGTCGTACTCATTCTTGGCGCTTTGCCATTCCTCCAACTGTACGTACCATGACGCTTTGCGCAGACGCAAATCGATAGAGTCGGGATAAAACGACAACCTCTCCGAGGCAACCTTTAGGCTGTCGCGGAGAGGATTAGATGTTTGAGCCATGGCTCCCACTGAGAGCCACAGCATGAAGGTCAATAATGTTATCTTCATTTATTCTTTTGCTGAACATACTCGGCGAATGCCTTGTCAAAGGCATCGAGCTGCGCGCTGGTCTTGTGCTGTTTCTTCAGCACGCGACGCAAGCCTTTATAATATGTGCCGACACGCGAACTGATTGTCGCCTTGTCATCTCCAGAATTATAAATCTTGTCAAGGTCGGTATGCATCTGTGGCACGAGGTCGTTGAGGAACGCATTATCACCGTCCTGCGTGTCAACTGTGCTGTCAGCCTGCGCCTGATTGGAATTTTCATCCACAGCTTGCTCATAGTTTGAGTCTGACTGTCCTTGAGCGCTCGTGTTCTTGTCTTGTGACGTAGAGTCGGTTTGCTCAGTTTGTTGGGCCTCGTTCTGGTCTTGGTCGCCACCCGACTGCGCCACGAGAAGCGCTACGGCAACGCAAACAAGCACAACGATGATGGCGATGATGACAGCCATCTTCTTGTTGCTCGATATGGTTGGTTGAGCATCGGTAAGTTCGTCTGCCGGACGGTTGAAGCGGTGCTTGTCCACGGCTTCCAACAGCGCGGCAACGCTATCGAAGCGCTCGTTTCGACCGAAACGGCAGCACTTTTCTATCACGTTATGATACTCAGCGTCGAAGCCAAGGGCCTTGAGCAACACGCCGAGCGAGTAGATGTCCGCACGAGCGTCAAGTCCCACGGTGCCATCCTTTGCCTCTGGCGCTACATACTTGAGACATTCTTGAGGCTGCTTCATTATGTCGGTATAGCGCACCTTGAACGTAAGGAGCCTGACATCATCACCCTTGCGAGTGACAAAGATGTTGGAAGCGTTGAGACAACCATGGACCAATCCCTTGGAATGGATGTAGTCTATGGCATTGGCCACCTGCCGGAAAATCTTTCTCTTCTCGTCATCGGAGTGGCCTTCGAGCAACCAATCCGACAAGTCGCGGGAGTCTTCCCATTCGGTCACGACGACGGGACCCTTCTCCGCGTCATCGTTCAAGGCTAAGAACTTGAATATATAGTTGCTGTCGAGGTCTTTTCCACGTTCATACTCTTGACGCATATATCGCTGGAAATTAGGCTTGGAGCCATAGGCTTCCTTAAGTCCAATATTCAGTATGTCTTTGCCACCATCCTTGCCTGTGGCAATAGTGTTAATGCTTGAGTTGTTGATTTCCATATCCTTGTGATATTAAAAAAGTCGATGAATAATTATTTCTTTTTGCCTTCGGAGCCAATAGGGAACAATCCATAAAGGCTTGCGTCAATCATGTCTGTTATTTTCCTGAAATCTTCCTGGCTATCCTCAAAGTTTATCTTGTCTCCATCAATGGTTATCAGTTCTCCATCGTATGTGGAGAGCCAATCGTCGTAGCGCTTTTGAAGTCCAGTGAGATAGTCGATTCTTATGGACTTTTCATAATCACGCCCACGCTTTTCTATGTGTTTGACAAGAGTAGGTATCGATGAACGGATATAAATCATGAGCTGTGGCTTTTTCACTAACGACATCATCAGTTGGAAGAGGTCCGTATAGTTCTTAAAGTCACGGTCCGACATGTATCCTTGGTCGTGGAGGTTGGGCGCGAATATACACGCGTCCTCGTATATCGTCCTGTCTTGTATTATAGTGTCTTTACACTTGGAGATTTCCACCACTTCCTTGAAACGTTTGTTAAGAAAATAGACCTGCAGGTTGAATGCCCACCGGCTCATGTCGTGATAGAAATCCTCAAGATAAGGATTGTTGTCCACGGGCTCGAAACGTGGAGTCCATCCATATCGAGCCGCAAGGAGCTTTGTCAATGTGGTTTTGCCACTTCCTATGTTTCCAGCAATAGCAATATGCATATCCTTAATCTATTTATATGAACAAGCTTCTGCTGCTCATGTCAATCTTTTTGTTTATGGAAGACGTAATGGCCGCAAAGTCTTCCTTGTTGCGCACGAAGTCGAGATTCTCCACGTCCACCGTTATCTTAGGGCCTTTGTATTGCCTTTGAAAGAACCTGTCGTATCTGTCGTTGAGGTTCTTCAAATAGTCGAGCCTCATGTTTTGCTCGTAGCCTCGCCCACGCTTGTGGATATTGTCCACGAGATGTGCCACGGATGCCCGTAGGTAAACCATGAGGTCGGGTTTCTCCACGACCATCATCATGGAGTTGAAGAGGCCCATGTATGTGTCATAGTCACGGTCAGACATGTTGCCCATGTCGTGGTTGTTGGAGCTGAAGATATACACACCCTCGTATATGGACCGGTCTTGTATGACAGGCTTGTCGGATTTTCTTATCTCCAGCAAGTCCCTGAACCGCTCCTTCAGGAAGTAGACTTCCAAGTTGAGTGCCCATCGTGGCATGTCCTTGTAATAGTCTTCAAGGTATGGATTATATGTCACACTCTCCAACCTCACGTCCCAGCCATAGTGCCTTGCCAGCATTTTTGTCAGGGTTGTCTTCCCGCTACCTATGTTTCCCGCAATGACGACGTGCATTATCTTAAACTGAGATTATAGTTGTAATAATTCTTGTCTCCTGTTATATCTTTCACTATTTCGATGTTTTCCGGCAACTTCACGGTTTCACCTTCTGCCATGCCTTTCGTCTCCAGAATTACGAGTCCTTGTAACCTGTCGAGATATTCATCAAGCTCAAAATATTGTCCTTCATAGATAAACGTCGTGCGCTTCTTGTGGATGGTATGACGATAAGGGTCTGCCTGTGCCAAAAGCGACTCCGACAAGGCATTGCTCACCTGACGTTCCGTCTCAATCTCCTCGTTTTCATTGATTCGCCGCTTTGTGGTATGCACGTTGATGAATTTGCCTTTTTCCCACATCCTGCGACGAAGGCGAACTTCAGAGCCTGGTTCAGACACGAGGTAAGTTTGCCATATCTCGCTGTTCACCGTGTTAGGTATGTTGCCATCCTTCACCTTGACTATATATTTTCTCTCCTCCGTTATGGGTTGAGGCAAGCCAAGCACGCTGCTTATCTCCTTCAGCACACGGTTAATCTTGGTATCGAAGTTGTCGTGATTATTAATGACCCGAAGGTGTGGATGCCCAGTCCAGGCTTGAACGACCTTGCGATCAAGCATTCTCGCCTTGTCAATGCCTTCCGTGCGCACCTCGTTGCTACTGGTGTTATAATACTGCTCTGCGCCGTCGGCAGCTGAAACAAGGTGCAACACGGCATCATAGCGGTCGAGGAGCTGCTGGTTCGTAACATTGCAAAGCCCTGTTATCTTCTCCCACATCTCACGTGGGAGATAAGTGGAAATGTCGAGAGCGCCACGGTCACAAACTATCACGACAGGTTTGTCGATTGTTTGCGCCATCGCGGAGAAATAGTCCTCAAAGGCGAGCTGAGTTTTCAACGTGTCTTTCTCGCCTTCGTAGAACCATTGCTGGTTTTTCGTCAGATAGTCCATTCCCGCCTGAAGAAAGATGGTGGGTATCTCAGGGATAGTGAAAACCTTGAAGCCTCTACTTGAGAAATACTCCATTATCTTCACCAACGCCGTGGTCTTTCCCGCGCAGGGGCCTCCTGTCAGCACTATCTTTTTAACGTCTTTCATATCTTATGGTCGCTCCCTTGCTGGTGGCAGCGTGGCTTGCTCTTGTTTAATAAGTGTTTAATACCTCGCAAAGTTAGTAATTTCTTCTCTTAACTCAAAAACAAAAATGCACGAAATCACAAATAAACGTCAATTTGTGATTTCGTGCAATTAGTTTTATGCCATCAACGCGAATGAAACGCGCCGACACAAGAAGTCATAATCTAAATTACCAAAGCTGGAGGCGCTGATTTTCGGGCAAGTACATCTTGTCGCCCTTCTTTATGCCAAAAGCGTCGTAGAAAGCTTGGATGTGAGGCAATGCGCCATTGACACGCCACTCGCCCAAAGCATGGGGGTCACGCTTTACGCGATTGCGAATCTCTTGCTCGGTGATATTCTGGCCCCACACACCTGCATAGGCTATGAAGAACCTTTGCTCCGGTGTAAAGCCATCAACGGTTTTCAAAGGATGATCTTTCGTGGCATCCTTGAAGGCGTTGAAAGAAACCATAAGGCCTCCGTGGTCGGCAAGGTTCTCGCCAAGGGTGAAGCGACCATTGCTGTGAAGACCTGGCAGCACTTCAATTGAGTCGAAATAGTTGGCGTACAAGGTAGCGCGCTCGTCAAAGTTCTTGGCATCTTGAGCTGTCCACCAGTTGTGAAGATTGCCCTCGGCATCATATTGACGGCCTTGGTCATCAAATCCGTGAGTCATCTCATGACCGATGACCACGCCAATGGCACCATAGTTGAATGCCGCGTCAGCCTTGGGGTCAAAGAATGGACGCTGCAAGATTCCGGCAGGGAAGCAAATCTCGTTTGTTGTCGGGTTATAATATGCGTTCACGGTTTGTGGAGTCATCTGCCACTCATCGCGGTCAACAGGTTTGCCTGCCTTGTCTGAAATCTCTTTCTCAACCTTGAAGAGCCGGGTGGCGAGAATATTCTCGAAGAAGCTCTTCTTCGGGTCAATGTCCAGCTTGGAATAGTCTGTCCACTTGTTAGGATAACCCACCTTGACATAGAACTTTGAGAGCTTGTCCAGCGCGTTGTTCTTTGTAGAATCGCTCATCCATGTCTGCACCTTGATACGTTCCGCAAGACTCTTTTGGAGATTCTTCACAAGCGTCTCCATCATGCGCTTCGACGACTCGGGGAAGTACTTCTCACAATACATCTTGCCGAGAGCCTCGCCCATGGCGTTGTCCACGGTGTTGGTAGCGCGCTTCCACAACGGGTAGTCCTCCTTACGCCCTGACATCGTGCGGCCAAAGAAGTCGAAATGGGCCTCACGAATGTTATCTGAAAGATATGTGGCTGATGCCGTGATGAAATCCCATTCCATCAATGCCTTCCAGTCTTTTGCGGTAAGAAGAGACTCCAACTTGTCGAGACCATTGAAAAACGCTGGCTGGCCTACGATCATATCTTGTATGCAGCTTTCATCAATGCCTTGGGCCTTGGCAAGTTGAGCAAGGTGGAGATTGGGATAATTAGCCTCAAATTCCTTGAGGGTCATCTTGTTGTAATTGGCTTGAGGGTCACGGAGCTCCGTGTTGCTCTTTGAAATGAGCGCGAGCTCTGTCTCAAAGCGGAAGACTACCGCGGCTTTTTTCTTTGCGGTCTTGGCGTCAAAACCGTAAAGACCAAACATCTTCGCAAGATATTTCTTGTAAGCGTTGCGTATCTTTACCGTAGCCTCATCATTGTTGACATACCAGTCTTTCTGGCCAAGTGTAAGTCCACCTTGATAGAGTTGCAAAATGTTTCTTGTCACGTTTTTGTCATCAGCGGCGAAATAAGTGCCAAAAGGCTGTCCGAGGCCTATCTTGGCGTATTTAAGCTGCAATGCGTGAATACCCTTCAGGCCCTTTGCCGCCTCAATCTCTTTCAAGTATGGTTTCACAGGGTCCAAGCCTTCACGGTTGCGACGGGCGGTATCAAGAGCGAGTTTATAGAAATCGCTCAATTTACGCTCTGTGGTGCCAGCGGCAAACTTCTTCTTGGTAAGCGAAGTCAGTATAGAGCTCACTTGCTTGTTGACATTTTCCTGCAACATGTCGAAAGAGCCATAACGGCTGTAAGCGGCCGGCAGCGGATGGAGTTTCTGCCATCCACCAGTGGCAAACTGGTAAAAGTCGTCGGCAGGCTTTACATTGCGATCGAGGTTGCTAAGGTCAAGTCCCGACTTCGAGACATTGCTCTTTGCGTCCGCGCCAATAATTGGCGCGATTGCCATCATGATCATGGGTAAATAATGTGCTATTCTCATAATATGATTTTGAAAATAAATGATTGTTAGCGTCTTTATGCCACTTAGAGGTTCTCGAGTTGTTCCGACAATTCCATCCAATGGTCGTTTTCCTTGTCAAGAGCCTCCTTTGTCGTGGTATATTCTGTAACGAGTTTCATGTCGCAGGCGTTCTTGGGGTCGATAAGTAACGTGTCAAGTTCTTTTAGACGCGCTTCCATTTCGGCTATTTTCTTCTCCGACTCAGCCACGGCTTTCTTGACCTTGCTTATTTTCTTTTGGTGCTCTTTATGCTCAGCGTACGATTCCACACGCTCGGCAGGCTTGGGTGTTGGACTTTCGGCTTGTTTGGCTGGAGCCTCAGCCACGGGAGCAGGTTTTGCAAACGACGCCGCAGCTGCATTGCTCTGGCTTCTTATCCAGTCGTATACACCACCGAGATGCTCTTTCACCTTGCCACCGCCAAACTCGAAGACCTTTGAGACGAGACCGTCGAGGAAATCACGGTCATGGCTCACGATGATAGCCGTGCCATCAAATGCCTTAATGGCTTCCTTGAGCACGTCCTTTGATGGCATGTCAAGATGGTTGGTTGGCTCATCGAGTATGAGAAGGTTGACAGGCTCAAGAAGGAGCCTGATCATTGCCAAGCGGGAGCGTTCGCCTCCACTGAGCACTTTGACCTTTTTCTCCGATACCTCGCCACCGAACATGAACGCGCCAAGGAGATCATTGATTTTCAGTCGCATGTCACCTGTCGCAACCTCGTCGATGGTGTCGTAGATGGAAAGTGACTCATCGAGCATCTGCGCTTGGTTTTGCGCGAAATAGCCAATCTCCACGTTGTGTCCAATCTTAAGTTTGCCAGTAAAAGGGATCTCGCCCATGATACACTTCACGAGCGTTGACTTTCCCTCACCGTTCTTACCTACGAATGCCACCTTCTCGCCACGCTTTATGGTAAGGTTTACGTGCGAGAATATGGTGTGGTCGCCATAAGCTTTGCCAACCTCATCGCATATGACAGGGTAATCGCCTGAGCGCAAGCAAGGAGGAAACTTCAGGTGCATCACCTTGTTGTCCACCTCGTCAATCTCTATTGGCACAATCTTCTCAAGCTGCCTTATCTTCTGCTGCACCTGCACGGCTTTGGTGGCTTGGTATCTGAACCTGTCTATGAAAGCCTTGGCATCGGCAATTTCCTTCTGCTGGTTTTGCCAAGCGCGTATCTGCTGTTCGCGACGCTCTTGCCTAAGTACAAGATACTTGTCGTAAGGGACTTTGTAATCTTCAATGTGACCACACGTTATCTCTATCGTGCGGTTTGTGACATTGTTTATGAAAGCGCGGTCGTGGCTGACGAGGAGCAACGCCGCCGGAGAGTTGATGATAAACTGCTCCAACCATTGTATAGACTCAATGTCGAGGTGGTTGGTAGGCTCATCGAGGAGCAACACGTCGGGCTTGCGCAGCAATATCTTCGCCAATTCAATACGCATTCGCCAACCGCCCGAGAACTCACGTGTGGGACGGTCGAAGTCAGCGCGGTCGAAGCCCAAGCCCGTGAGTGTACGCTCCATGTCGGCTTCGTAATTGTCGCCTCCCATGAGCTGAAACCTCTCATGCTCTTGGGTGAAACGCTCCACGAGCTGCATATACGAGTCGCTCTCGTAGTCGGTGCGGTCGGCCATCTCCTGCTCCATCTTCCGCAGTTCCTCTTGCATTTTGGTGCGCCCTGAGAACGCTTTGCGTGTTTCCTCTATGACGGTGGTGTCATCAGATAATTTCATCACCTGAGGCAAATAGCCTATCTCGCATTCGTTGGGGATGCTGACAGTGCCCGACGTTGGCTTCTGAATGCCGCAGATGATTTTCAGCATCGTAGATTTGCCAGCACCGTTCTTGCCCACAAGCGCTATGCGGTCGTGGTCGTTGATGACATAACTAACGTCATGAAACAACGGGCGAGTGCCAAACTCTACATTTAATCCTTCTACTGAAATCATTTTACCTTGTCTTTTCTTTTCAATTGCAAAGGTAGCAATATTATTGCGATTAATGTTGGCAGAATGAAAGAAAACGATTACTTTTGCATAACTATAAACAGTAATATATCCGTATATAGTCCGTAAATCACATTAAAACCATACAATATGAAAGCGATTATCACAAGCAAGGCCCCTGGAGCCATAGGGCCTTACAGTCAGGCAATACGCACTGGAAACCTCATTTTCGTAAGCGGGCAACTGCCTGTAGACCCCACGACCGGCAACTTCGCCGAGGGCGGCATCAAGGAACTGACACGTCAAAGCCTCTCAAACATCAAGGCCATTCTTGAGGCTGAGGGCACTGACATGGCACACGTAGTGAAAACAACCGTATTCCTCGCCGACATGAGCGACTTCGCCGAGATGAACGAGGTCTACGCCACTTTCTTCACCACGCCATTCCCGGCACGCTCAGCCGTGGCAATAAAGACCCTGCCCAAGAACGCACGGGTGGAGATTGAGTGTGTTGCGGAAATCTAAAATTTGTTTTTCACGGCATCGGCGCGAAACAGCATGGTTGCGCTGATGTCGTAGTTCTACATCATCATGGGAAAAGGAAAACTACAAAAGTTCGCTGAGATGGAGACTTTCAAGAATGTCTTTCAATATCCATTCTCAGTTGTCAGCGACGTGCCTTTCGAGATGAAAGGCCATTGGCGTGAGCAATATTTCAAGAACGACAACCCCATCGTGCTTGAACTTGGTTGCGGAAGGGGTGAGTATGCTGTAGGCTTGGCAAGGCGATACCCCAACATCAATTTCATTGGCGTTGACATTAAGGGCGCGCGCATGTACACGGGGGCGAAGCAGGCCCTTGAGGAGAAGCTCGAAAACGTGGCGTTTCTAAGAACAAGCATTGAAATAATAGACAGGTTCTTCTCCAAGGATGAAGTGCAGGAGATATGGCTCACGTTTTCCGACCCACAAATGAAGAACCCTCGAAAGCGTCTCACTTCTTCATATTTCATGGAGCGCTACCGTCATTTTCTCGTTGACGGAGGCATAGTGAACCTCAAGACTGATTCCAACTTTCTCTTCACCTACACTCGATTCTTGGTGGAAAAGAACAATCTGCCAATTGACTATTGCACAGAAGACTTGTACCACTCCACTCCTGAAGGCTTACAAGGTTCACCTCTTCTCGACATTCATACTTACTACGAGGGAATGTGGATTGAACGAGGCCTGAACATTCGCTACCTTCGTTTCCGACTGCCACACGAAGGTCTGTTGCAAGAGCCCGACGTGGAGATACCTCTCGATGAATACAGGAGTTACCACAGGGACAAGAGAAGCTCAAAGACCACGGCAAAATAAAAACAATATAAAAAACAACAAAGGGAAGCATCTTTCGGTGCTTCCCCTTTTATTTTGTGTCTGTTCAATGACATTGATTACTCATCAAGGACCTTGAGCTGCTCTTTCACCTCGGCGTTGACGCGATTAGCGAACTCCTCCATTGGCATCTGGGCCTGCTCGCCACCGCCTTGCTTACGCATGGAGACAAGACCGTCGGCAGCCTCTTTCTCACCAACAATCAGCATGTAAGGCACGCGCTTCAACTCGTTGTCGCGAATCTTACGGCCAATCTTCTCGTTACGGTCATCGATATAGCTGCGAACGTTGACGGAGTCGAGATAGTCGCGAACCTTCTTGGCATAATCGTTGAACTTCTCCGAAATAGGCAGGATAGCCACCTGGTCTGGAGCGAGCCACAATGGGAAGTGACCTGCGGTGTGCTCTATGAGCACGGCAGTGAAGCGCTCCAGTGAGCCGAACGGCGCGCGGTGAATCATCACAGGCGTCTTCTTGGAGTTGTCCTCGGCTGTATACTCCAGCTTGAAACGCTCTGGCAAGTTGTAGTCCACCTGGATGGTGCCCAGCTGCCATTTACGGCCAATTGCGTCCTTGACCATGAAGTCGAGCTTCGGACCATAGAAAGCTGCCTCGCCCAGCTCCTCGTGGGTATGGAGCCCCTTCTCCTTACAAGCCTGACGGATGGCGTTCTCGCTCTCCTCCCAAATCTCGTCAGAGCCGATATACTTGTCGGTATCCTTCGGGTCACGAAGTGAAATCTGGGCATCGTAGTTGTCGAAACCGAATATCTTGAACACCTTGAGGATGATGTCGATGATGGACTCAAACTCTGACTTCACCTGGTCAGGGCGAACGAAGATGTGGGCGTCGTCCTGCGTGAATGTACGCACACGTGTAAGTCCGTGAAGCTCACCGCTCTTCTCATAGCGGAACACCGTACCGAACTCTGCTATGCGGAGAGGCAGATCCTTATATGAACGAGGCTTGCGAGCATAGACCTCACAGTGGTGAGGACAGTTCATCGGCTTGAGCATGTACTCCTCTTCTGGCTCTGGGGTATGGATTGGCTGGAAAGCGTCCTTGCCATAATGAGCATAGTGGCCAGAGGTGACATAAAGGTTCTTTGAGCCGATGCCCGGAGTGATTACCTCCTGATAATGGTATGGCTTCAGCACATGACGCAGCACGTCCTGCAAGCGAAGACGCAATTGCGTGCCCTTCGGCAACCAAATTGGCAGACCCTTGCCCACGCGCTCTGAGAACATGAAGAGTTCCATCTCCTTGCCAATCTTGCGGTGGTCACGCTTCTTGGCTTCCTCCAACATGACGAGATACTCATCGAGC
This sequence comes from Prevotella sp., assembly GCA_036751585.1. GTDB lineage: Bacteria > Bacteroidota > Bacteroidia > Bacteroidales > Bacteroidaceae > Prevotella. The sequence goes on from DAIOUH010000008.1 coordinate 25,344, forward strand.
ATCTTCTTCTTCGGGAAGGTCACGCCATAGATACGAGTCATCTGCTCGCGCTTGGCGTCACCACGCCAGAAGGCACCTGCCACACTCGTGATCTTTATGGCCTTGATAGCGCCTGTTGACATGAGGTGCGGACCCTTACAAAGGTCTGTGAAATTGCCTTGCGTATATGTGGTGATGGTGCCATCCTCAAGATCCTGGGAGATGTGCTCCACCTTATACTGCTGACCCATGGCCTCAAACTCCTTGAGAGCGTCGGCCTTGGAAACCTCGCGACGAACCACTGGCTCGTTTTTCTTGGCGAGTTCCTTCATCTTTGCCTCAATCTTCGGGAAGTCATTCTCGGAGATAGCCGTACCCTTAGGAGGCATGACATCATAGAAGAAGCCTGTCTCAATGGCTGGACCGAAACCAAACTGTATGCCAGGATAAAGTTCCTGAAGAGCCTCTGCAAGCAGGTGAGCTGACGTGTGCCAGAACGTGTGCTTGCCCTGGTCGTCATCAAACTTGTAAAGCTCGATAGTGGCATCGCTGTTTATTGGACGGTTGAGCTCTGTTGTCTCACCATTAATCCCGCAAGATACAACGTCACGGGCGAGAGCGGGTGAGATGCTCTCTGCGATTTGAAGACCCGTCACTCCATTCTCGTATTCACGAACGGAGCCATCGGGGAATGTGATTTTAACCATACTACAAATTAGTTTATCTAAATCGCCTGCAAAAGTACTACTTATTTTTTAATCGAATATGCAAAAACGCTTATTTCTTTGCTGCCGATTGTTTTTTCTTTGGTTGCGCCTCTGTCATCTTCTTACTGAGGGCGTAGGCATTGTAAAGCCCCAGTTCACCAGCATGGCTAAGGTCGCTAAGCGCCGACTTGATGTCGCCTGAATAGAAACGCGCCACGGCACGGTTATAGTAGGCTTGTGCCATGTTTGGATCGAGGCTTATGGCATGAGAATAGTCAGCTATGGCGCGCGAGTAATTCTTCTCCGCGGCAAAGAGGTTTCCCCTATTATAATATGTGTACGCGTTTTTGGGCTGCAACTGTATTGCGACCGCGAAGTCACCCTCGACCTGCGATAGTTTCATCGCCGTCTTAGTGCCCTTGGATGCCTCGTAGCTGTTGAGCAATTGCTGGCACACCGCCCTCTCCCAACGCCCCATGGCAGAGGCTGTGTCTACTGAGAGATAATCGTCGAGGTCGGAAATGGCGTCGCTGAAGTTTTGCGCCTCAGAATAAGCCACGGCACGCTGGAGCAACAGCGCGGCACGTGCCTTGCGGTCTTTCTCCTCGTTGATGCCAGCCGTGAGCGCGTCTATCAACTGGAATATCTGCTTCGACTGCACGGCGGTGAGCTGCTCGCGCATGGCGTTGCAAGTGAGGTTCAGCTTGCGCAGGGGATCATATTTGGCGTTGAACTTGTCGACCTCAGTGTCGTAAGCCTGATAGCCCTCCACGGCGTTGGAGTAAGAGAAATATGAAAGCTGATACATGGGCAGGAAAGCGATTTCCACGTCCTTGTCTTGGATGGTACCGCGTATGCCGCCCGAATAAGTGTGCTCGACCTTAGGCTTGTCTTCCACCACGACCTCGTTATACTTGGATATGTCTATCTCCGAGCGCTTGCGCACCTCACGCAGCTTGGCCTTGCTCCACCTCTGCTGAATGCCGAGGTGCTTGTTCATCTGCGCCTTGAAAATGCGGAACTCGTCCATCTCCGCCTGGTTGGTCATGCCAAGCCGTCGATAACAGTTGGCTCGCGCCGACAAGCCAGTCCAGAAGTTTGGAAACTGCTCAATGACCTTGGTGTAGTCTCTGATTGCCGCGTGAAGATTGCCTATCTTGTCGTTGAGCAACGCGCGGTTGTAGATAGCCATGAAGTTGCGCGGCTCCATCTTCACCACGAAGTCGAAGTCCTTCACGGCACGGTTGTCATCGCCGAGTTGCACCCTCAGCAATCCACGGTTATAGTGGGCGAGAAAGTTTTTCGGGTCAAGGTCTATCGCCATGTCATAATCCGCCAACGCCCCACTGAGATTATTGATGTTGAGCCTTGCGAGCGCGCGGTTCACATAATTGTTCACCACCTTGGGTCTGAGGTGTATGGCCTTGCTCAAGCACGTGTCGGCGGTGTGCCACTGCTTGCGGTTCAAGGCTATATAGGACCTCGTGGTCCAGGCGTCAGCGTTGTAAGGGTTGATATTCAGGCTTTGCGATAGCCAATGGTCAGCCTGCGTGGTGTCTTTTTTCTCCAGATACACCTCCGCTTTCAATGAATAAGCTGTTGAGATGTTGGACCATCGCTTGATTATGGTGTCGGCGTCGAGCAAGGCTTGGTCATAATCTTGCAGGTTCATCCGGCAGATGGCGCGGTTCACCCAAAAACTCGATACCGACGGGTTGAGACGGATGGCGCGGTCATAGTCGCTGACGGCGTCCTGGTATTTCTCTTGGCGGATGCGCGAGATGGCCCTGAGGTCGAATATTTGCTCAATATAAGGGTTGAGCTCAATGGCCTTAGACGCGTCGCCCTCCGAGCCGATGTAATCGTCAAGATAAAACTTTGCCACGGCACGGTCATACCATGGCAACCAAAGGTAAGGCTTGAGAGCCAGCACCTTGTTGAAATATTGGATGGAAAGCACGTAATCATCATAATGCAATGCCACCTCACCATTCATGATGAGACGGTCAACATTATACTGCGCATTGGCCTTGACGACAGACAACAATGCCACCAACAAAATGATTATCCTGCTTTTCATCTAATAAAGTTTTCGTGTAACGGTAAATGTCTTACTTGTGAATGGGCTTTGTCCGGTAAGAGCAGCGAAACTTTCCTTGTGCCATTGCCTTGAGCTTGTTGCGATTCATCTGCTTGCGGAATGGCGACACCTTGTCGATATAGAGCACGCCCTCAAGGTGGTCAAACTCGTGCTGCATCACCCTTGCCAAATAGTTGTCCACCCATTCGTCGTGCTGCTGGAGGTTCTCGTCGAGCCAAGTGGCATGGATGCGCTTTGGACGCGACACGTCCTCGCTGAGCCCAGGGATGGAGAGGCAACCCTCCTCCATCGACACGTTGCCAGCCTTTTCGTCCGCCTCAAGAATGTGGCCATTGATAAACGCATGGCGGAATCCTGCGTATTGTGGGTAATCTTCCTTCAACACGTCAAGGTCGATGACCACCACGCGGATGGCTTTGCCTATCTGTGGGGCGGCAAGGCCAACACCCGACGAGGCGTCGAGCGTCTCATACATGTCGGCGATGAGCTTGTCGAGCTCAGGGTAGTCTACTGGTATATCCTGGGCAACTTTTCTCAGAACGGGCTGCCCATAAGTATAAATAGGTAATATCATCGTTTTGAATTCATATAGTCTTGCAGGATGATTGTCGCGCTGACTTCATCCACAAGGCCCTTGTTTTCCCTCCGGGTCTTCTTCTTCACGCCTCCATCTATAATGGCGCGATGCGCAAGCACGGAGGTAAAACGCTCGTCGTAAAAAACTATTGGGATTGATGGCGACACCTTACGCCAACGGTTCACGAAAGCCTCAACCCTCGCGAGGTTCTCCGAAGGTTGGCCGTTGGGCTGTGTAGGTTTTCCTATCACGATTTGTTCCACTTCCTCCTCCTTCACATACTTGAGCAGGAAGTCGAGCAAATCTTTTGTCTCCACGGTTGTCAGACCATTGGCAATGAGCTGCAAGGGGTCGGTTACCGCCAACCCCGTGCGCTTCTTGCCATAGTCTATAGAGAGGATTCTTGGCATTTACTTTTTAAACAAAAGCCAAGAATCGCTGTTCTTGTTGAACTTGCTGCCACGGATGGCGTCACGGCTCTGCACAGCCTGGCTCTTGTTGTCGTAAGTGCCGGAAATCACGCGATACATGTTGTTTTGTGGGTTGAACACAATCTGCGCGTCGTAACCGCCCTGCTTCAGCAAGCTCTGGAAGCCTTCGGCGTTTGACTTCAAGCCGAAGCTGCCAACCACCACGCTGAACTGCTTCAGGCCCGTGCCGCTGATGAGCGTGACGTCCTCGGAGCGAACGGGAGTGTTGTCGACATTGCTGACCGTGGTCTCGTTGGCCTGCTTTGTGACCATCGGGGTTACGGTTGCCTGCTCCTGAGTGTTAGAGGCAGCGGTTTGCTGCTCCTCTTGAGCCTTTGCCTTCTCATACATTTTCTTGTATGCACTCTCTTGCGATTTACAACTTGTGAAAGCGATTGCCACACAAAGGGCCGCGCCCATTACCAAATATTTTCTCATACTTCTTGTTAAGTAATTGTTTTAGATTCTCCTTTTTAATTGGGATATATACATTTACTTGCGAAATTACAAAAATCTTTATAAACAGCACATTCCGCATTGCATAAAGTTTGTTAAAGCATGGCCTAATAAAGTATTTTTCAATCGGTTAATATAATTTATGACTGCAATGGAAACATTTATCGGCTAAAAACGTCGTTATGTTAGAAAAAACAATTAAGTTTGCAATTAGAAAGTCACGAGCGTTTACGGCTCGTGTTATTATGGAATCTCATTAAAGAAAGGATGTTATTATGAAGACATTTGGTTACATTGCCACATTCATTGGTGGCGCTATCGCAGGTGCTGCAGTTGGTTTGCTGTTGGCACCGGAGAAAGGATCCGACACACGTTCCAAGATTGCTGACACCGTAGACGACTTCTGCAAGAAGCACGACATTAAGCTTAATCGCAGCGACGCCGAAGACCTTGTAGACGACATCAAGGAGGCTGTTGACGACGAGAAGGCTTAAAAACTTGGTTCGATGTTTTCAAACGATCAAAACATTGAGACTATCGGCCAGCTTGTAGATGTTCTCAAGCACTACGCTGGCCTGCAAAAGGAGTATATCAAGCTTGGCACCGTGGAGAAGACCGTGAGGATACTCACGGCGATAGCCATGACTGCCATTCTTGGTCTGCTTTTGGTGTTCGTGTTGATTTTCCTGAGTTTTGCCGTGGTATCCGCCCTGTCCTCATGCTTAGGAGAGGTAGCGGCGTTCTCCATCGTCGCGGGCGTTTATTTCCTCGTCTTCCTCTTGGTTATCATTTTCAGGAAGAGTTGGATTGAAAAGCCATTGGTGCGATTCTTGTCCAGTCTTCTCCTGAGTTGAGCGGTTGGAAGACAGATAACTATAAAAGTAAAAGATGAAAGACAGTTTATCAGCGGTATCGTCTTACCAGTCGATAGAGGAAATCAAGTTGCGCAAGGCAGAGCTCTTGAAGGACATAGAGGCCGACAGCGCCAAGATTGATGAGAAATGGCACTCCTTGTTTCAGAAGCCAAAGGCCTTGTCAAAGTCTGCCACGCCATCACAACGCATCAGCGGCTTGATAAGCTCAGGTGCCAGCGTGCTCGACGGCGTATTGCTGGCTTGGAAACTCTACCGCAAGTTCAAACGGTAATCTCCATGCCGTCGTATGGTATTTGGAAGCCATCGGGCAATCGCTTGTTGGCCTCCTCGTATAACCCTATCTGGTGAGTGACATGAATCAGATAGGTTTTTCTTGCGCCAACGCGTCGTGAAAACTCCACCGCGTCTTTCACGAGCATGTGGCTATGATGTTCCTTTTCCCATCGCAGCGCGTTGACGACGAGCGTTTCCACTCCATCAAGATAAGGCAGTTCCTCATCGGCTATCGTCTTCATGTCGGTAATGTAAGCCATTGATCCAAAGCGATAACCGAAGATAGGCATCTTGTCGTGCATCACCTCAATGGGAACCACGGGTATGTCGCCAATGTGAAACTCCTTGTGCTTTTCCACCGCCTTGAGGTTAAACGATGGCACGCCCGGATAAGGGTTCTCGGCGAAGCAATATGGGAAATTATGGTGAACGTTCCTTACGGTGCGGGCGTTGGCGTATATGTCGAGGTCGCCAAAAGCGTAGCAATATGGGCGCAAGTCGTCAAGCCCGCCCACGTGGTCGTAATGCTCGTGGGTGAGAAGCACGCCGTCAATCTTCTTGAATGGCACCCGAAGCAACTGCATGCGTATGTCTGGGCCGCAATCAATGAGCACGCGAGTGGTGCCCGACTCCAAGAGCGCGGCCGTGCGGAAACGCTTGTCGCGTGGGTCCTTGCTCATGCACACCTTGCACTTGCAGCCTATCACGGGGATGCCCGTAGACGTGCCTGTGCCAAGAAACGTCAGTCTCATAACATTGTTACTTTTACAGTTAACGCGCTTACACGATGTTGACCTCGGGCTTTATCTCAAGGCCAAACTTGTCGTTCACGGCTTTCTGAACGGCTTTCATCAGTTCCACGACATCGTTGCCCGTAGCGCCGCCATTGTTTACAAGGATGAGCGCCTGCTTGTCGTATACCGCCGCGCGACCGAGCGACTTGCCTTTCCATCCGCATTGGTCTATCATCCACCCTGCCGGAATCTTGTATTTAGTCGTCCCGTCAGGTTGCGGTACCTCAAAATAGCGAATGTCGGGATGCGACTTCCTGAGCCTGTCAAAGACCGCCGCGTCCACTATCGGATTCATGAAGAAGCTGCCGGCATTGCCTTTCACGGCTGGGTCGGGCAACTTGGCCTGGCGAATGTCGATGATGACGTCGCGAAGCGTCGCTGCAGTCAACTGGCTTTCATCTATCTTCCTGTCTTCGAGTTGTTTCCTTATATTGCCATAGTCAAGCTCTGGCTTGAAGGCGCGATGAAGCTGATATGTGACATACACGACGATGTACTTGTTTTTCCACTCGTGCTTAAACTTGCTCTGCCTGTAACTATAGTCACAGTCTCCAGCCTTTATCTTGACCACCCTGCCCGTGCCTATCTCCACGGCCTCAATGTCGAGCATTACGTCTTTTATCTCAGCTCCATAGGCACCGATGTTCTGTATCGCCGACGCTCCACATTCGCCAGGTATCAAGCTCAGATTTTCCAAGCCGTGATAACCATGGCGCACGGCATAGTCGACCACGTCGTCAAACGTGGTGCCCGCCCAGCATCTCAAGCATGGCTCATTGCTGCCTTCGCGCAGTTCCACGGCAATGTCGAAGCGCTTTTCGGGCGTGACGACCATGCCATGGAAGTCGTTGGTCAGCAGCAGGTTGCTGCCACCACCCAACAAGAGAAATGGCTCCTTCATGCCCCGTGCCAGCTCCACGGCTTCGGCTTCGTTGGCAAAGACGGCATATTCGTCGCATTTCTGGTCTATATGGAAGGTGTTGTCGCCAAGCAGCGAGTGGTCTTTCTCTATCAGCATAATTTATGGGGGTTAAGCGTTAAACTTGATGAGCTTCCATCGTCTTCCTATCTTCCTGAACGACATTTCTATCTCCAGCGAGTTGGATATGCCCCTTATGACAAACAGCTTGCGCTTCGACTCTGTGTATTTCTGTCCATAGATAATGTTGTATATCTTGTTGCGCGGTATGAGGGCAGGCTTGAAATCGGGCCATTGCTGGGGCATCATTATGCCATTGATGTTGGAAAAGTCGTTGTTGGGGTCCGGTGCGGTGAATTCCACTTCGTCAGCCATTGAAGCTACTTGATAAGCAGAGTCGCGTGAGAAATGGTCATAAAACTTCAAGAAGTCGGCATTCTCATTGGTATACAACGGCTTGTAGTTGAGCGATGTCATCATGAACTTGCCGTCGATGCGGTTGAAGAGAAACTGCTGCACGAGCTTCTTGCGGAAAAATATCTTCTCTATCACCACATGGTTCACTGTGGTGTCCTTCACCAGGTTCATTTGCTTCTTGTTGTCGAAGATGAGCGTGTAGTACTGCTGGCGCATGAAGAAATGTTCCATTTTCCATTGGTTAGCGGGAATTTCCCTTGCAAGTTTGCCATTTCTGTACACCTTCAATGGGAACACGGTGCGCTCTTTCTGGAGCTTCCGGTTTGCAGCGAAGTTGAATATGAAATCATCGAAGAGCTCATCTGCCGCCTTGGGCATTGGGGTCTCTTCAATCAACGCCTCCGTGGAGTCCATGGAAGACGTGTCGGTCAAAATAGAATCTGTCGCCGTGTCATTATCCTGCCTGGGCTTCTTGTCGGTGCAACCCATTGGAGCTGTAAACATGAAAATGAGAAACGATAAAACAATCGAAAGTAATGATTTTCTCATAACATACGAATTAACGAGCGCAAAATTACGCATAATTTTTAAGATACAATATCCTTTATGCAATAAAATTAGTAACTTTGCACGCAACATTAATATAGGATAAGAATATAGGTTCAGATAATTATACAATCATGTTGTTAGACAAGATAGACGACCTTCTGAAGGAGGTATCACAACTTTCCGCCAAGAACGCGGAAGACGTGGAAAAGCTCAGGATTAAATACTTGAGCAAGAAAGGTGAGATAAGCGAGCTCATGGACGAGTTCCGCACCGTGGCAAAAGACAAGAAAAAGGAGTTCGGAATAAAAATCAACGAGCTCAAGAAAATGGCCACAGAGAAGATCAACGAGCTTCGCGAGACGGTGGAGACCACGGAGACAGGCGAGGAAAGCCTCGACTTGACCCGCACGCCCTACCCCGTAAGCCTGGGCACGCGCCATCCACTGACCATTGTCAAAAACGAGATCATCGAGATATTCCAGCGCATGGGTTTCACGCTCTTCCATGGGCCTGAGATTGACGATGACAAGCACGTCTTCACCATGCTCAACTTCGCCGCCGACCATCCTGCCCGCGACATGCAAGACACGTTCTTCATCTCGCAGAACCCCAACGACGTGACCAAGAACGTGCTATTGCGCTCTCACACGTCTGGCGACGAGGCCCACTACATGGAGAGCCATGAGCCACCTATCCGCGTGCTTTGCCCGGGACGCGTCTACCGCAACGAGGCCATCTCGGCGCGCGCCCACTGCTTCTTCCACCAGGTGGAAGGCCTCTACGTGGACAAGGGCGTGAGCTTCACCGACCTGAAGCAGGTGCTCCTCACCTTCGCTCGCGAGATGTTCGGTCCCGACACAAAGATTCGCCTGCGCCCATCGTTCTTCCCATTCACGGAGCCAAGTGCAGAGATGGACATTTCGTGCACCATCTGCGGCGGCAAGGGCTGCAACTTCTGCAAGCACACCGGATGGGTTGAGATTTTGGGCTGTGGCATGGTTGACCCCCACGACCTCGCGGCTTGCGGCATCGACCCAGATGTCTACACGGGTTACGCTTTCGGCATGGGCGTGGAGCGCATAGCCAACCTCAAGTACGGTGTCAACGACCTTAGGTTGTTCTCAGAGAACGACACTCGCTTCCTTGAGGAATTCAAGAGCGCATATTAATATCATGCATACAAAAAGGGCGATCATGTTTCCATGACCGCCCTTTTTGTTTCTTCTACCTATATCTTTTTCTAAGACTAAACGCCCATCTCATCTATAACGCTTATGGAGAAAACTTTTCGCTCGAAAGTGGACATCTGGCTCTTGTTGCTAATCTACGCCATCATCATCGCCTCTGTCGCGCCCATCGCTTGCTCGGGTGACATTCTTGTGAGTGTCATCATCGCCGCCCTGCTCATTGTGCCAATAACGGCATACATATTCAACATCAAATACATTATCCGTGGCTCAAGCCTCATCGTGAAAGACGGCATTTTCTCTCATGTCTACGACATAAACGACCTGCAATCCATCAAGCCCACCCACACTCTCTTGTCGGCGCCTGCCGCCTCATTGGACAGGCTGGAAATCAACTTCACCCACGACACAGTAATCGTCTCGCCAAAGCACAAGGATGACTTCATCCGCCATTTGCGCGAAGCTGTGCCGCCCTTCGGCTTTACGCTTGAATCGCGTCGCGATTCAAGCGTAAAGGCAGCGCGATTCAAGCGTGAAGGCAATGCGATTCAAGCGTGAAGCCGACGCGAAAACAATGGGACCTATTTTCTTTTCAACAACACATAGACAATTACTGGCGCGCCAATCAAGGACGTGACGGCATTGAGCGGAAGGACGGTGCCGTTTGGCGGCAATGTTGTGATGACATTGCAAAGCAAGGCTATCGTGCTGCCCGTGAGCATCGTCATGGGCAGAAGCCTGCGATGGTCGGTCGTGCCAGTCAACAGTCGGGCAATATGTGGCACGGCAAGGGCGATAAACGCTATCGGGCCGCAGAAAGCGGTGACCAAAGCGGTGAGGATGCCAGTCAACAACAGCAGGACGTTGCGCGTCTTCCTGACGTTCACGCCCATGCTCTCGGCATAGCGTGGGCCAAGGAGCAAGGCGTTGAGAGGCTTGACCAAAAGGAGGGTCGAAAGCGTGGCCACCACTGTCAACGGGGCGAAAAGCCACAGGTCGTCCAAGCCAACGCTGGAGAAATCGCCCATGCCCCACACCACGAAGTTGTGCACATCCTCGTCTGTCGCCACGGAGTTGAGCAAGGCAATGACGCTTGAGCATAGGTAGCCAACCATCATCCCAATGATGATGAGCATGACCGAACTGCGCACACGCTTGCTCAAGAACCATATTAAGGCGGTGACAGCCATGGCGCCAACGAAAGCCGCGGTCACCGATGAGAGGAACCCCAAGATTCCGGAAACAGCCAACCATGGCGCAAGCGTGAGCAATGCCACGGCAAGCGAGGCGCCACTCGTGACACCAAAGATGTCGGGAGCCGCCAACGGATTACGGAAGGCCGTCTGCAACAGCAATCCACTCGCCGCGAGCGCGCCACCAGCCAAGAGAGCTGTGATGGCTTGCGGCAAACGAGAAAAAACGACGATATACCTCGCCGTGTCTGTTCCCTCGCCACACAATGCACCCATGACATCCTCAACGGGAAGGTCAACGCTGCCATGAAACAGCGACGCAAGGAACAGAAGCAAGCAAATAGCGACCAGCATAAAGCATTTCGCCTTTCGGGGATTGCATTTCGCCTTTCGGGATGAGGACGGACACAGGGACCACCCCTGCCCATTCGTGGTTTCGGTCATATTAGTTGGTCAGTTTCTGATAATATCTCAACTTCCCGAGCTTGGCATCGGGATGCAAGAGGATTATCATCTCGCGCAGGAGATAGTCGGGACGCCAGCTTGATTCCTCGAAATATGGCTTCACCGCGCAATTGCACTCATATATCTCTCCAGTCTTAAAGGCTTTCAACGCCTCATAACCCTTAAACTCTTTCAGGAGGTCGGCCTTGGACATCATGCGCGAGCCGTTGAACTTGAACGCCCACACGTCGCTCTGACCCGCCTTGGCAAGTATAGTCTCAAAGTTGAGCGCGAGGCTACCGCTATGGTTGTCGCCAGCAAAGGCATAGCCACCATTGGCATCGCGTATCGTCACGCCGATAGTGCTCGTGCCGCCTGGCGTATACCAAATGGCACCAGTCTTGCGCTCGGTAAGGACGCTCTTGCCCTTTGGCAGTTTGGCGGCATACGACTTCAAACTCTGGTATGTGGAGTCCACCACATGGAAGAGCGAGTCGGCCTTGTCAGCCTGTCCGAACAGCCTGCCATAATAGCGCATCCACTCGGCACGGCCCAACGAGGACGTCTCCATGTAGTCGGCTGCGAGGATGACGGGTATGCCCAAACGCTCAATCTTCTGAAGGTTCATGCCCTCGTAGGGGCTGAGGATGATGGCGTCCGGCTTGAGGGCTATTATGCGCTCCATGTCGGGGTTCATAGAGCTACCGCAGTCCTCAATCTTGCCCCTCGCGCCTTTGGCAAGGGCGAGCCGCCGCTGGATGTCCTTTATCAAGATATACTTGGCATCGCACACGCCAACGATACGGTCGGCCAACCCAAGGTATTCGAGCAATTGGCAATGCGACGTGGTAAACACCACGACGCGCTTGAAGGGCTTGCCCAATTTCAAGGTCTGCAACG
>DAIOUH010000009.1:0-36652 GCA_036751585.1 Prevotella sp.
CAAATGTTTTCGCGATTATTTTCAAAATTTCTTTGATTGTTGACATAAATCAAGGGTTGGCTCGGAAAACGGGATAGACTTGATAGACAGGATAGACATTATAGATTGGATAGACATTATAGACGGGATAGACAAGATGGATGGGATGGGATGGGAAGAGATGAAAGGGATGGAAGGGATGGGATGGGCATAAGGGGCATATTGGGCATAAGGGGCTGGAAGAACGCCAAAAATGCCAGGCGGGGCGGACGACATGGGGTGACAGGCGAGGCGAGGGCGACTCAAAGCAGGCATTTCTGGTACGCCAAACGGTCATCACTATCAAGAAGATGGATTATGCCACAATAGTGGAATCCATTCTTCAAGAGACAGTGTTGCATTGGAATGTTGTCCTTGTGAGTGTCTATCCTAATATTATCGGTAACCTTGAAGCAGAAATCAAGGATGTCCCTCATGTTTCCATGGGATTTTGGCAAGCTGGCGACACGATGAATGACATAATAAGGTCTATCGACATCGGTCCAGCGACCATTATATATTTTCGCATAGGTTACGTCCGGGCCAGGAATGAAAGAAAACGTCGCGACCGCCACTTCGTCTTCCATCAGCAGGTGGCAATAACCCTTCTCTATATCATCTCTCAATAAATCAGCCGGAGGGTAATTGCCATCCCACTGATGCATATTGCCACTCTCACGCATTATCCTGCGTCCACTATTAATCAAATCTATCACAGTGGGAAGGTCAGACACTGTGGCTTTTCTAATAGTTCTTTTCATATTCAACGCTTGCAAAACTTATTCTTCGTACAATGTAATCCATTTGGTTATTATCACTTTCCGATGCAGAAATGCTTGAAAATGTTGTTGAGGGTTTCTTGTGGCGTGATGCGATCTTGTCCTGTAATGTCCGCAAGGTCATCAATGACAAGGCGCAAGTCCTCGGCAAGGAGGTCTGATGAAAGACTGGCGTCAATGCCATCCACGACCCTCATGAGGTCATGGTAAGCCTTCATCAAATCGGAATAATGACGTGCGTTGGTCACTATGACATCGGCAGACGACAACTCAGGAATGTCGAGGTCATTGACTATCATGGATTCAAGTTCGGCAATGCCCCTACCCTCCTTGGCGCTAATCTCAATGACACGCATGGATGGTGGCAACGAGACAGGCGCATGAGGCAAGTCGACCTTATTGACAACGACAAAAAGATGCTTGCCGCTTGCCAACTTCTCCATTCTCGTCATTTCCTCTTCAGAAGGCTGCCCATCGATGACCCACAAGACGACAAACGCCTTGTCGAGAGCTTCCATGGCACGCGCTATGCCGATGTTCTCTATCTTGTCGTCGGTCTTTCGCAACCCTGCCGTATCAATGAAACGGAAGAGCACGCCTCCAATGGTCGTGGTGTCCTCAATAGTGTCGCGCGTAGTGCCATCAATGTCGGAGACGATGGCGCGCTCCTCGCCCAATAGCGCATTGAGCAATGTTGACTTGCCGACATTTGTCTTGCCCACAATGGCAACAGGCACGCCAGATTTCAACACCTTGCCAGTTTCAAAACTTTTTGCCAAGTTCAATATGCGAGCACTTATCTCCTTAGCCAAGCCCTCAAGCTCAGAACGGTCGGCGAACTCCAAGTCCTCGTGGTCGGAGAAGTCGAGCTCAAGCTCCATGAGCGATGTCATCTTCAGCAACCTTTCCCTCAAAGATGAAAGCTCATTGCTGAACCCGCCCTTCAATTGACTCATTGCCAACTTTCGCTGCACCTCATTGGTCGAGGCTATCAGGTCTGCCACAGCCTCAGCCTGCGACAAGTCCATCTTGCCATTGAGATAAGCACGACGAGTGTACTCGCCAGGTCCAGCCTGCCGCGCGCCACGCTGCTGCAACAGAGCAAGGACACGCTGTATGATGAAACGCGAGCCATGGCAAGAGATCTCCACGCTGTCCTCGCCAGTGTAACTATGGGGAGCCCTGAAAACGGAGACGATGACATCATCTATTGTCTCTCCGTCTTCACCCTTTATCTCACCATAATGCAAAGTGCCACCCTTGGCTTCGGTAATGTCGCGAGAAAACACTCTCTGCACTATGGTAATAGCCTTGGGTCCACTAAGGCGTATCACAGCTATCGCGCCTCCTGCCGGAGTGGCGAGAGCAGATATGGTATCGTCAAATAAAAGCTTATCGTGATTTATCATGGTATTATCTTGCATTTCAGTGTAAAGAATGACCAACTATTTGCCGTGTGCATGATCCCATTTCAGGTAAATGCCAGCCAATATGGTTCCTGAGATACTGTGCCATGCGCAACTGATGGCGCAAGGCAACACGGCAAGAGGCTGCGCCGCGAAGAAGTTGGAAGCCAGCACGGTGGCAAGGCCTGCGTTTTGCATGCCAACCTCTATGGATATTGTGCGCTTTTTGGCCGTGTTGAAACGCGCCAATCGCCCAGCCGTCCAACCAAGCAGGTAGCCGAGGCTGTTGTGGCAAAACACCACGGCGAACGTCCAAAGGAAAAGCATCAAGCCACGAGCCACGAGGTCGTCGTGAACGGTGGAGATGACACCGCCAACGATTATGGCCAAGCACGTGACGCTAACACCAGGCATCAAGCTCTGTATAGTCGGGAAAGATGGGCGATGACTGTAAAAATAGTTGAGCGCACAGCCTATCGACACGGGAAGGATGGTAACGATGAGTATGTTGGTAAACATGCCCACGGCGTCGATATGTATGATCTCACCTGCCGTCAGTTTCATGAGCATAGGGGTCATGACAGGTGCCAGAATGGTGGAGGCGCACGTCATGCCAACGCTGAAGGCCACGTCACCATGGCACAGATAGCTCATGATGTTGCTCGAAACGCCACCTGGACAACTGCCAACGAGCAGTATGCCAAGGGCCAAGGCAGGGTCAAGGTGCCACACGTGAACAAGGACGTAGGCTACGCCAGGCATGATGATAAACTGGGCGCACGCTCCTATGAAAATGTCGAATGGGCGTTGTGCTAAAATCTTAAAGTCTTCTGTCGTGAGAGTCAAGCCCATGGTTAACATGATAATGCCCAATATCACCGTTTGCGTGTTGCCGCGCACCCAATCGAATGTGTGGGGAACGAAAAAGGTGAATACTGCGATGCCAATCACAAACAACGAGGTGTAGTTGGCGAGCCAGCGGCTCAACTTTTGCAAAAACTTCAACATATAATTTTGACTTTTAATTCTCTTTTGCCAAGGCAGCTAAAATGCAATAATATTCATATACTGTCGCTTTGCGAGTGCAAAGTTACGACTTTTATTTTTAATTAAACAAAAGCAAAGCATTTACTTACGCTTTAATATAAAACGACGTGTTTTCGTTACGGTTTTGCACAATTGATTTTTTGCAAGAAATGGCGCACAAGGATTTCGATGGAATATATTTGGTAATTTTAATCAACAAAACCGCTTCCATGAATCGATTATTTCCAAGCAGGGGCCAACTTGTCTGGAAATAGCGCAATGACGACAATGTTTGATATATTGCTAACCATCAGCGCGTTACGCGAATCAAGCGGCATCAGACGCAACAAGCAAGCCTCTTTTTGTATGGATTTTGGCTGATAACGCGTCTTCATTCAACTTAAATCAAGTCGCCCTTACGCCACAACGGGGTTGCCATTACGCCCTTATCGCAATCCCGTTGTGGCGTAATGACAACCCCGTTGTGGTGTAATGACAATAAAGAGACACTTCACGCCGCGTTTCTCATGCTTTTTTGCCTTTCCCCATCTCTAAAACATGGTCCTCGCTGAGGGGTGTTTTTTGATATTTTATTTTACAAAAGCGATTGTCATTTCAATAACGTAATGACACGGAGGATTACTCAAACAACGCTTTCCACGCGAGAAAGCGCTGAAGGCCATCCTTGCCAAAGCGGGCGATGCTCTTCTCAGCTTGCTCAAACGACTTTTCCCTGTCGGGATGCGTCTTGGAGTAGAACTTGTCGGCATAGCACACAAGTTTTTCCTCCAAGGTCTCGGGCAGGAAGTCTTGGTGAGGCAACGGCAAGTCTTGTTCTATAATCTCCTCCTTTGTCAGTCCGGCTCCCGTGTGGCGCTCGCAAACACGCGCGTGTCGCGGGAAGCCCTCCTCTCTCATTATCTCCGCCCCAATCAAGCCATGGCGCAAATACGGCTCCGTGCCATGACAGCAAATGCCAGGCGCGTCGCATCTGAATATGCCTATGTCGTGGAGCATGGCAGCTTCCTCTACAAAACGACGATCGAGATGAAGCTCTGGATGAGCGTCGCAAATCTTGAGGGCACGTTTGGTTACAAGCGTGGAGTGGGTTAAGAAAATATCCCGAAGTTTGTTGGCTTCGGGATAATATTTGTCTATGATCTTGTTATAATCCATATAAAAAGAATAAGGTGCCACCATTATCGTGACACCTTATATGTTGGGCTATTTACTTTTCATCTCTTTTGATATAGGCAATCACGCTGCCCTTCTGCACCTTAGAGCCTTGCTTGGCGTTGATTTCCACGAGTTTGCCCCCGAGGTCAGCCTTGACCTCAACGAACTCGCCCCATGGTGCCTGAATCCAGCAGAAGGCGTCGCCTTCCTTGTAGGTCTTGCCAATATACGGCTCAAGTGCGGGCTCTGCCTCGCCGTCGCCCTGGAAGTCCCAGAATATTTGGCCACGCACAGGAGCCACGATAGCGTCGGCCTGAGCATGCTTATAAGCCGCAGCCTCCTCTGGCGACACATTGGCGCCAGCCTTGGCGTCCTTAGCCTTCTGCAAGTCGGCAAGGAAGTTCTTCTTAGCCTGTCCGCTCTTGTAGTTGCGATACTGCTCCGGATGCATGGCAAGCTCGAAGAGCTCCTCGTCGTCCTCGCCATAATCCCAGCCATTCTCGTCCATCTCCTTACGGAAGTCATCCAGTGCAGGCTTCAGCAGCGTGTGAGGGTCAACATCGGTGAACTCACGGTTCTGCTTCTTGGCGAGTTCCACGAGCTCAGGAGCAATCTTTCCAGGAACCTTTCCGCTCTTGCCGAGGATCATGCCCCACATATTGTCGTCCATCATCACGAAGCGGCCTTTGCCTTGCTCCATGGTGAGCAGGTTCATCAACGCGATGTTCTTGGTATACTGAGAGAATGGGGTCACGAGTGGTGGATAGCCCACGCGAGGCCATACATAAGCCACCTCGTCGAAAAGCTTTATGAGCAAGTCGTCCATGGAAAGCTCAGGCTCACCCTTCTTCTCGCGCAAGTGGTTGATGGTGGTGCGCATGCCGCCAAGGTCCGCCATCATGGAACCCATCATTCCGCCAGGAAGTCCGCAGGTGAGAAGGAGAGACGACATCACCTTGTTGCCAGGGTTGATGAAATAGCCAAGCCACTCATCGATGAAGTCTTGCGTCATGGCGCGCGCCTTCATGTAAGCGCTCATGTTGATTTCCGGCACGTCGAAGCCCGCGTGCTTGAGCATGCTCTGCACGGAAATCACGTCGGGGTGCACCTTGCCCCACGACAGAGGCTCTATGGCCGTGTCGATGATGTCGGCGCCATTCTCGCAAACCTCAAGAATGGAAGCCATCGACAAGCCAGGGCCAGAGTGGCCATGATACTCGATAACGATGTCGGGGTGCTTTGTCTTGATGCGCTTGGTGAGCTGACCCAGGAAAGCCGGCTGGCCGATACCAGCCATGTCTTTCAAGCAAATCTCCTCAGCTCCGGCTGCAATCTCCTCATCGGCGAGCTTCTCATAATAGTCGAGCGTATGCACTGGCGAAGTGGTGATGCAGAGGGTGCCTTGTGGGGTCATTCCGCCTTCCTTTGCCCACTTGATGGACGGAGCGATGTTGCGTATGTCGTTCAAGCCATCAAAGATACGGGTGATGTCGGTGCCTTGCGCGTGCTTCACACGATACATCATGGCGCGCACGTCATCGGGTACAGGGTACATGCGAAGCGCGTTGAGGCCACGATCAAGCATATGAGTCTTAATGCCAGCCTTGTGGAGAGGTGCCGTGAAGGCTCTTACCGCCTTATTAGGGTTCTCGCCCGCAAGCAACTGTACCTGCTCGAAAGCACCACCATTGGTCTCCACACGCGAGAAACAACCCATCTCGACAAACACCGGGGCTATCTTGGCAAGCTGGTCGGCACGCGGCTGGAATTTGCCGCTGCTCTGCCACATGTCACGATAGACAAGACTGAACTGAATCTTTTTCTTCATTATATTTCTTCTACTTTTATGTTAAGCTAAAATATTCTTTTTCCCCCATTCAACGTGCAAAATTAGATAAAAATCATCAAAATGGAGATAGGCTATCGGATTTTTTATAATTAATAACTAACTTTGTAGACTGAAACATAGAATCAAAATAAGAGACCAAGCTAATAATAAAGTAAATTACTGGAAGATGTCACATAAACTTGTTTTTATCTTTAGTCTTGTTCTCAGTGTCCTTACGGCCCTCGTATCGTGCAACACAAAGGAAGTGAAAGACTCTGAGAAACCAGTCTACACCCAGCGTATGCCAGGCGACAAAGCCGTTTACGGCCTCGCTTGCGACGGTTGCAACGACACCGTCATAGTGGTCCTGCCCGAGGACAACAGCGACCCCGTGACATACAACATCATGGAAGCCAAGCGGCGAAACCGCGTAATGGGCAAGATACAAATAGGCGACAGGCTTTGCATCGTGCTGAACAAGAAGAACAAGAATGAAGCCGACATGGTGGTTGACATCGACAAGCTCGCTGGCATCTGGTGCTACATCGTGATGCCAAAGATGAGAGACGCGGAGCAAATGAGCGCCAAGGCACAGGCGCGCATGATGAACAACATGAGCGACTCGGTGAAAGAGACCTACCTCATACCGAGGGAATATGGTTTCTACCTCAAACGCGATTGGATAGCGACAAGCGTCGGTTACGTGGACGACAACAACGCCTTGGCTCAAGAGAGTCCAGTGGTGTATCCGCCATTAGGATACTTCACGGCTTGGCACTTGTGGAATGGCATGCTCGTGATGACGAGCGGAAAGCCATCCACAAAAAACAACGTGCAAATAAACCCGAAGAGCCTGCACAACGACACGTGCTCGATAGACTATCTTGATGGCGACTCATTGGTGCTGTCGAGCGATGGCGTGTCGAGAAGTTATTACCGAAAGGAAAACATCAACGACATAAACCGCAGGGCGCAAGCCGTGGCAAACGAGCTGAAGAAAAAGGCTCTCAAGGAAACCGTGAACTAAACGAGGAAAATATGGAAAAGAAATTGAACATAGCCGTTGCCGGCACAGGTTACGTGGGATTGAGCATAGCGACCTTGCTTGCCCAACACCAGCATGTCACCGCCGTGGACGTGGTGGCAGAAAAAATCGAGATGCTGAAGAATCACGTCTCGCCAATCAAGGATGAATACGTGGAGCGTTACCTTAAAGAGAAGCCCCTCGACATCGACTTCACCACCGATGGCGAGGCTGCTTACAGGCAGGCCGACTTCGTGGTCATTGCCACGCCAACCAATTACGACAGCGTGAAAAACTTCTTCGACACAAGTCACGTGGAAGAGGTGATAGAGCTTGTCAACAAGGTAAACCCGAATGCCATAATGGTGATTAAGTCGACGATTCCCGTGGGCTACACCTCAATGGCAAGGGAAAAATTCCACTCCGACAACATCATCTTCGCCCCGGAGTTTCTCCGCGAGTCTAAAGCCCTGTACGACAACCTCTACCCATCGCGAATCATCGTTGGCCGACCAGAGGGCGACGCTCGTCTTGACGAAGCCGCCCACGTGTTCGCCTCACTGCTGCAGCAAGGTGCCATAAAGGAAGACATACCAACCCTATTCATGGGCACCACCGAGGCTGAGGCCGTGAAACTCTTCGCCAACACTTACCTCGCCCTGAGGGTGAGCTACTTCAACGAACTTGACACCTACGCCGAGGTGAAAGGCTTGTCGAGCAAGAATATCATAAACGGTGTTTGCCTTGACCCGCGCATAGGCTCATTCTACAACAACCCGTCGTTTGGCTATGGTGGCTATTGCTTGCCAAAAGACACCAAGCAGCTTCTCGCCAACTATAAAGACGTGCCGGAAAACCTCATCCAGGCTATCGTGGAGAGCAACCGCACGCGCAAGGACTTCGTTGCCGACCAAGTGCTTCGCCGAGCAGGCTATTACAGCTACAACGATCAAAACGCCTACAACGCGGCCGGTGAGCATCCTTGCGTGATAGGCGTTTACAGGCTCACGATGAAGTCAAACTCCGACAATTTCCGCCAATCGAGCATTCAAGGCGTCATGAAGCGAGTGAAGGCCAAGGGCGCCACGGTCATCATCTATGAGCCAACGCTCAAGGACGGTTCCACATTCTTCGGATCAAGGGTCGTCAACGACCTTGACACGTTCAAGGCGCAAGCGCAAGCCATCATAGCCAATCGCTACGACAAGATACTCGACGACGTGAAGCAGAAGGTGTATACCCGCGACCTATTCTTCAGAGACTGATTTTAACCAAAAAGATTATATTCCCAAATAAATGAAAACAGACATAGAAATAGCACAAGAGACCACCTTGCGCCGCATTGACAGCATCGCCCAAGAGTTGGGCATCGACGAGAACCACATTGAGCCTTACGGCCGATATATCGCCAAGGTCTCGCTCGATGCCATCGACGAGGAGCGCATGAAACGTCACAACCTGATTTTGGTGACAGCCATATCGCCCACCAAAGCCGGCATTGGCAAGACAACGGTGTCGGTCGGTCTCGCGCTTGGCCTGAACAAAATCGGCAAGAAGGCGATAGTGGCCTTGCGTGAGCCCTCTCTCGGACCCTGCTTCGGCATGAAAGGTGGCGCGTGTGGCGGCGGTTACGCGCAAGTGTTGCCAATGGACAAGATAAACCTCCACTTCACTGGCGACTTCCACGCCATAACGACGGCAAACAACATGATTGCCGCCTTGCTCGACAACTATCTCTATCAGCATGCCAAAGACGGCTTCCGCTTGAAGACAATCCTGTGGAAAAGGGTGCTTGACGTGAACGACAGGTCGCTCAGGCAGATAATCACCGGCCTCGGCCCTCTCACCAACGGCATACCGACACAAACAGGTTTCGACATAACCCCGGCGTCTGAGATAATGGGCATAATGTGCTTTGCCAAGGACATCGATGACCTCAAGCAACGCATTGGGAACATATTGCTTGGCTTCGACTACCAAGACAAGCCATTCTATGTGCGCGACATGGGCATAGAAGGCTCCATCGCCGTGCTTCTCAAGGATGCCTTGATGCCAAACCTGGTGCAGACCACGGAGGGGACGCCAGCCCTGGTGCATTGCGGTCCTTTCGCCAACATAGCGCATGGTTGCAACTCAGTCGTGGCGACAAAGATGGCACTCTCGCTTGGCGATTATGCCATAACGGAGGCTGGATTCGGTGCCGATCTCGGCGCGGAGAAGTTCTACGACATCAAGTGCCGCGTGGCGGGATTGAATCCTGCCTTGACGGTGCTCGTCGTGACACTGCAAGCACTGAAGATGCACGGTGGCGTAGCCTATCAGGACATAAAAGAGCCTAACATAGAGGCCGTGAGACAGGGTTTCTGGAATCTTGACAAGCACGTGGAAAACATCAAGCGCTTCGGGCAAAAGATTGTCGTGGCGTTCAACCGCTACAGCAACGATACCGAGGAGGAGATTGAGGCCGTAAAGGCACACTGCCAGGAATTGGGAGTGGGCTTCGCCGTAAACAACGCCTTCGCCGAAGGCGGTAAAGGAGCGGAGGAACTCGCCAACACCGTGGTCAAGACCATTGAAGAGACTCCATCGCCAAAGCTGAAATATCTTTACAAGGACGACGACCCGGTGAAAGACAAAATCGTGGCAGTAGCCAAGAAAATATATGGCGCCGGCAGCGTGAGCTTCTCGCACAAGGCTGAGACACAGTTGAAACACATCTACGACTTAGGCCTTTTCCGTCTACCTGTATGCGTGGCGAAAACACAATACAGTTTTTCAGTGGACCCCAAGGCTTACGGTCAAACAGACGGCTTCCATCTCGACGTTGCCGACATCGTGATAAACTCCGGATCGGGAATGATCGTGGCCATAGCCGGAAACATTCTCCGCATGCCAGGCCTTCCAGCCTCACCACAAGCCAACAACATTGACATTGTGGATGGCAAAATCATAGGATTGAGTTGATGAAATCACGGCATTTCCTTCTTTTCGTTGTCGCCCTGTTGACCCTGTTGCTATCGTCATGCTACGAGCACCGCACAGGGCAACATCTCGTGCGCAAGAAGGCCATATCCGAGCGCACAATCGACTCGCTCTCGTTTTTCCAAAAGCACCATTATACCAACAACTACAACTTCGTGGTGCGCGCCGACTCACTCACACTTCTGAGACAACTGCCAGAAGAAGAGGTCGCTGGGATGGAGACCGACTCGTTCAGCGTGCATAAAGGTGACCATTTGGCAGTGGCTGACATCAAGATGGTGCCAGCCGACTCCATCGACTCCGTTTGGGTGCAACTGGCAAACGACACCTCGGCTTTCGGATGGACACGGGAAAAGGAAATGCTGCCTCGGGTGATGCCCGATGACCCCATATCACAATTCATCTCGGCTTTCTCCGACTCCCACTTCATCGTTTTTCTCATTGTCGTAGTGGTTTTTGGCACAAGCTACACGCTATGGAAACTATTCAAGAAGAAAGCATATATCGTTCACTTCCACGACATTGACTCGGTATATCCCACAATGCTGTGCCTTATCGTGGCAAGCGCGGCGACATTTTATGCCACAATCCAGCTCTTCGCCCCACAACTGTGGCAACACTTCTACTTCCACCCGACGCTGAACCCGTTTTCCGTGCCGCCAGTGCTGATGCTATTCTTGCTTTCGGTGTGGGCAATCCTGATTGTTGGCATTGCCTGCGTCGATGATGTATGCCATAAGCTCTCAGGAACCCAGGCCGTGCTCTACCTTGGTGGATTGGCGGCGGTGTGCGCCATCGACTACATAGTATTCAGTGTCACCACATTATATTATATAGGCTATCCATTACTCATAGCCTATATAGCTTTCGCCCTGTATCGCCATTGGCGAAACAGGACGGTCTATATATGCGGCAACTGTGGGAAACCCATAAAGCACAAGGGGAAATGCCCATATTGCGGCGCGATAAACGACTAAACACAACAAAAATATTTCACACAGGATGAGCAAGACAGACTTGATGAGGCAACTCGTGACAAAGCTCAACACGGCTTCGGATGCCTACTATAATGGGCGTGGCGAGTTGATGACAGACCATGAGTGGGACGCGCTCTTTGACGAGCTTCGCCAACTTGAGCAAGAGACTGGCATCATCTTGCCAGACTCGCCCACGCACAAAGTGTCTGCCGATTCCACAGCCGGACAGAAAGAGGCTCATGAATATCCAGCTCTCTCGCTCGCCAAGACGAAAAAGAGAGAAGACCTCGTGAAATGGGCAGAAGGCAAGCCTATATGGTTGTCGTGGAAACTTGACGGACTGACACTCGTGGTAACCTACGACAACGGCCGACTGACCAAGGTGGTGACTCGTGGCGACGGACACATCGGCACGAACATAACCAACCTGGCTCCCGCCATCAACGGCATCCAGCCCACGGTTAAAGCGCGTGGGCACGTAGTAGTGAGAGGTGAGGCGGTAATATCATACAACGACTTTGAACAATTCAACCTTGAGAGTGATGAGGAGTACGCGAACCCAAGGAATCTCGCGTCTGGCTCAATGACACTTAAAGATCCCAAGGAAGTAGCCCAACGGCATATCCGCTGGATACCGTTCACGCTCGTACACACAGACGAGGACATCAAATCGTGGGGCAAGCGCATGGATTGGCTCAACGAAATAGGCCTGGGCTGCGTTGACCACGAATTGATAGAGCATCCCACGATCGACAACATAAATGATGCGGTAAACCGATGGTCGCTTAAAGTGACACGCAAGGAGAACCCTTATCCCGTGGATGGTCTTGTGATAGCATACGATGACACTGATTATGCCGCTACTGGATCTGTCACTGGACATCACGCCACACGTGCCGGGTTCGCCTTTAAATGGGCCGATGAAAGCGTGATTACGGAGCTTGACCACATAGAGTGGAGTTGTGCCGCCTCTACCATCTCGCCTGTGGCTGTCTTCAAGCCTGTCGAACTTGAAGGAACCACCGTGAAGCGCGCGTCGCTATGTAACATCAGCGAGTGTGAAAGACTTGGCATAGGCGGCAAAGGCACGGAATTGGAGGTAATCAAGGCAAACAAGATAATACCTAAGGTCATAAGCATACGCCAAGCCCACGGCGAGCTTGACATACCAACGACTTGTCCCGTTTGCGGCTCACCGACAGAAGTGGTTGAGAGCGAGGCAAGCGGAACGAAGACCCTTCATTGCACGAACCACGATTGCCCGGCAAAGCAACTGAAAAAGTTCGCGAGATTCGTATCAAAGCCAGGCGTGAACATCGATGGCATATCAGAACAGACGCTCCAGAGGTTCGTAAACCTTGGCTGGATAAAAGACTTTGCCGACATATACAAACTGCCTGACCATGCCACGGAGATAGCTCATCTCGATGGTTTCGGCGACAAGTCAGCCAACAACATCGTGGAATCAGTGGCAAAGGCGCGCGACGTTGAAGCGCAACACTTGCTTTACGCTCTTTGCATCCCTCTTTGTGGCCAAGACGTTTGCAAGCGGTTGTTGTCATCATACAAGCTCTATGACCTCGTGAAAATAGCGAGAGGAGAGGTTGACCACGACTCATTGTTCGCACCAGACAAAGAAACGACACTGTCGGCAATACCTGGAATAGGGCCAGAGAAAGCAAAGCAATTTGTGGCTTGGTTTGCTAACGACGCGAACAAGACCGTCTTTGATAAGTTAACAAGCGAGATAAACATTAAAGAGTCGCAACCAACTTCAATTGGAGAACTGTGCAAAGGGCTGACATTCGTCATAACGGGTGACGTGAACCATTACAAAAACCGCAATGAGTTGAAAGCTTACATTGAGAGCGAAGGCGGCAAGGTGACAGGTTCGGTGAGCAAGTCCACATCTTTCCTAATCAACAACGACGTGAACTCCACAAGCACGAAAAACAAGAAAGCCAACCAGTTGGGCATCCCAATCATATCTGAGGATGACTTCATAGACAAATTCACACAAAAGGCTTAAACAACAATATAGACAAAAAATGAGAATAGATATTATCACCGTTCTGCCCGAAATGATAGAGGGTTTCGTAAACGAGAGCATACTCGCCCGTGCGCAGAAAAAAGGTCTCGCCGAGATTCGCCTGCATAATCTGCGCGATTATACAAACGACAAATGGCGACGCGTGGATGACTATCCCTATGGCGGTTTCGCCGGAATGGTAATGCAATGCGAACCCATTGACAACGCGATAACCGCATTGAAGAAAGAGCGCGACTATGACGACGTGATCTACGTCTCACCCGATGGCGAGCGCTTCGACCAAAAAATCGCCAACGACATGAGCCTGCAAGAGAATCTGATAATACTCTGTGGACACTATAAAGGCATTGACCAGCGAGTGCGTGACCACTTGATCACACGGGAAATCAGCGTAGGTGACTTCGTGCTCACAGGTGGCGAATTGGCGGCAGCAGTGATTGCCGACGCCGTGGTCAGACTTGTGCCAGGCGTGATAAGCGATGACCAAAGCGCCCTCTCCGACTGTTTTCAAGACGACTTGCTTGCCGCTCCCATATACACCCGCCCTGCCGACTACAAAGGGTGGAAGGTGCCAGACATCCTGCTGTCTGGCAATGAAGCAAAGATTAAGCAATGGGAAATGGATCAAGCAATTGAGCGCACCAAGAGATTAAGACCCGACCTGCTAAAATAAGGACTTCAAGGTACAGGTTAGACAAAGAGACAAACAACTTAAAAGGGCTGGATTCCTCACGTGGAATCCAGCCCTAATCTATTTTTCTCGCATTACTTCTTCGCATAACAAAAAAGCACTCACGGAAACCGTAAGTGCTTTAATGTAGCGGGGGTGGGACCCGAACCCACGACCTCCGGATTATGAATCCGACGCTCTAACCAGCTGAGCTATCCCGCCGTGCTATTTCTTTTTAGCGGTTGCAAAGGTACTGCTTTTTTATCTTTCCGCCAAGGAAAAGTAATGTTTTTTTTCAAATATCTGCATTTTATGGCTTTTGCCCCTTTCCTTTGCTCTCAAGTATTCCCATTCTATGGATGATGAAGTGCTGCATGAGGCCACGCATCATCAAGTAGACAATGAAGGCGAGCCAAAGCAAATGGTTGACCATGACAGGATGGTTTAAGGGCAACCTGCCAATGTAGGTTATGCCCAAGATGAGGAAGAACGCCATGGAAGCCGTGAAACTCGACAACAGCATGCCACGGGTGGCTGTGAGGCCGATAAAGACGCCATCGTAGACGAAAGCGGCAAAACCTGCTATTGGCAGAAGCCATACCCACATTTCATAATCGACAACCGCCGACCTAACTGCAATATCATCAGTAAGCAAACTGACAAGCGCACTCCCACCGAAGACATAGACAATGGTGAAGACAAACGACAACGACAGTCCCCAACGAGTGAGAAGCCTCTTGACGACGACTCTTAACCCACAGATGTCGCCAGCACCGAAGAACTTGCCACTGAGAGCCTCGCCTGCGAAAGCGAAACCATCCATGACATAAGAAAACAAGGTGAAGAAAGTCATGAGAAGGGTGTTCACGGCAAGCATAAGGTCGCCTTGCCGCGCTCCCATGGACGTGAAGGCGAAATTGACAGCCACAAGACATAACGTTCGGATGAAAATGTCGCGGTCTGTATGAAAGAACACGCGCCATGAATAATCGCCTTTTGACGTGACTGAGGCATTGACAAACATGGTGTCGAGACCGCGCAACTTCCAACGCAACAGCACGAGAGACAGCAACACCCCACTCCATTGTGCCACG
The DNA here is from genome assembly GCA_036751585.1 of Prevotella sp. GTDB lineage: Bacteria > Bacteroidota > Bacteroidia > Bacteroidales > Bacteroidaceae > Prevotella. The sequence continues at coordinate 15,031 of DAIOUH010000009.1, forward strand.
AGAGTACCGAGGGCAATGCCATCTATGTTCATGCCAAAGACGAAGACGAAGATGAGCGAGGCCATAATATTGACAATGTTTTGGAATATCGCCACGAACATCGGCACTCGCGTGTCTTGCATGCCAATGTACCAACCATTGAGGCTATAAAGCGACAGCATGGCAGGAGCACCCCAGATGACGATATTGAAATAGGTGGAGGCAAGCGACCATACATCGGCAGATGGATGAATCATCGCGAGTGACACCTCGCGTAATGGCCACTGGAAAAGCAAGAAGACCATGGCAATGACAAGTGACAACGACAACGATCGACGCAAAAGCGACCTTATTCCACATACGTCGCGTGCGCCAAACGCCTGTCCTGTCATGCCACTCGTGCCCATACGCAGGAATCCCATGAGCCAATAAATAACGTTGAAAATCATAGACCCCACGGAGATGGCGGCAATATAACGCGCTGGGCCTATATGTCCAGCGATGGCAAGGTCTACCAAACCAAGAAGAGGCACGGTGATATTGCTCACTATTGAAGGAACGGCGAGACGAAGAATGTCTTTATCAATTGGCTTCATTGTATATAAAAAAGTTCATTACGTAAGACAAAGGTAAGGAAAGAATTTGTAATTTTGCACTAAAATTAGTATAATATAATAATGCGCCTTAGGTTATCTAAACTCAAAATTGTCGTCATTGCAACACTTCTGCTTCTCGCGTGCTTGACATGGCTTGTATTGCGCGCTTTTCCAGTTTCCGAGGTTGAGCTTCGCCGCTCCGTGTGCCTTGTCGATGGGCGTGTCAGCGTGTGCCTTGTCAGCGGAAAAGACACCGTGGAGCTGACGACCGATTCAGTACACCAGGAAGGAGTGTGGATCAATAAACACTGGTGGTGGCCGAGCTGTGATGGCAGGGTGTTGACCGTGGCACCGAAATCGGAAGTGAAATCCGTGGACTTGTCTGCCATGTGCGACTCGCTCACCGATTTGTTTCACCGCAAGGAGACGGAGCGCAAAGAGCTGATATACTATCTTCGCTCACATGGCGTCATCGATGAGGGTTACACACAGATAGCGGCTTACGCCACCCGGCAAAACAAGATGACAGACTCTTTGAAACGACGACTCACGGTGCTTCAGAAAATATGCCCAAACGACAGCACAAGTAAGAAAGGTAAGAAAAGCAAGAAAGTACACCTCACGTTAAAGAGCACCTATCGAGTGAGCTGGTATAATGGCAAGAACGAATTAAACAGCGTGTCGTGTGATCCTATAACAACCCAACTTACAGACGATGGCAGTCCGCTCATTCTCCACACGCGACGCTCAATAAAGCCGTGGGGCGTTTATGCCGTGCGCAATGTGCCATGGGGAGCGGCTCAGCATCGCAAGATTGTGACCGTAAGGATTATCAAGACGGAGCGGAATGCCCCTTACCACTCCATCATAGTAACTGGCAACTATTGGCAAGGCCACGAACATGACATTCCAGAATTGTTTGCCATAGACGGCGCGCCAGTGTTTACACAGCACGGACGCTTTATCGGCATAATACACGGGAAGGAGGTGATGCAATGAATACCAAGAGCTTGTTGCTATATACATTGATTACATTTTCACTTATATCATGCACCATCAATACTAATGAGATAAAGACGGTGAATACAGGCGGCACCGTTTACCGTGGACAGACACTGAATGGGAAACGCGAGGGCCTTGGCGTGCTTTACAAAGGCGACAGCGTGCTTTACAGCGGCATGTGGCACAATGGCATGAGACAAGGACGTGGTTCCGTGAGAGACCACGACGGCAACCTCATCGATGGCGTGTGGGATCACGACACTCTCGTCACGGCAACACGCCGCGACTCCACTGGCACCTATGACGGCGAGATGGACAGCCATTTCCGCGCCAACGGTTACGGCAAGTTCACGGATAGTCTGAACACATATTATGAAGGGCAATGGAAAGACGGCGAACGCACAGGATTCGGATTTTCCTCGCAACACCGATATTTCCGTGTGGGTGAATGGGCTCACGACGTGTACAAGGGTGAGCGCCTACACTACACTTCGGAGCGCGTCTACGGCATTGACTTGTCGAAATACCAGCATATACATGGTGGGAAGCTCCATTCCATCGACTGGGATCGTCTGCGTATCACGCATCTCGGTTCATTGTCGAAGAAGAACGTGAGTGGCGACATAGACTTCAAAGTGTCATTCATCTTCATAAAGTCGTCAGAAGGCGCATCGTTGATGAACCCTTATTACAATGCCGACTACGCCGCGGCACGCAAGCGAGGTTACCCTGTTGGGACATACCACTACTTCACACATCGTACGTCTGGAGCACAACAAGCATGGTACTTCCTGTCTCACAGCCACTTCAAGAAAGGAGACTTGCCTCCTGTGCTCGACCTTGAGCCCTTGCCATCGCAAGTGAAGAAGATGGGGGGTGCCGTAAATATGTGGAGCCGAGTGAGAAATTGGTTGCAGATCGTAGAAAAGGAAACCGGTATGCGACCAATACTCTATGTCAGTCAGACTTTCGTAAACCGCTGGCTTGATGCCGCGCCTGACATAAAGCGAAACTACCCAGTGTGGATTGCGCGTTACGGCGACTACAAGCCAGACGTTAAACTGTGGATTTGGCAACTTGCGCCCGACGGCAAAGTAAGGGGCATTGCCGGACATACGGACATAAACGTGTTCAATGGCTACCGCAATGAGTTTAAGCATTGGCTGTCTACGGTTTCCAAGAAATAACCAAGAAGAATAATAATCCGCGATAACGGAAAACGACTCACAAAGATAAAAAAATAAACCCGAAAGCTGTATTATCAGTAGCTTTCGGGTTTATTCTTTTATCACACTCTCTCCACTTGTCTCACGCCTTTCACTGCCTTGAGTTTCTTGACAAGCTGATTTAGGCGTGCCGTGTCTTCCACCTGAATGGTGAGGTTGCCGGAAAAGAGCCCATCGTGTGAGTCTATGTTGATGGACCGCATCACTATCTTCTCATCCTTTGATATGATATTGGTGATATTGGAGACGATACCAATGTCATCATGTCCTACCACGCGCAACGTGATTGCATACTTGGAAGAGCCTTTACCTGCCCAACGAGCCCTCACTATGCGATAGCCAAACCTGCGACGCATCTCCGGCGCGTTAGGACAGTCTTGCCTGTGAACCTTTATGCCGCCACCAGCTGTGACAAAGCCAAATATTGGGTCACCATAGATAGGGTGACAGCATGGCGCAAGCTGATAGTCGATGCCTTTAAGGTTTTGGTCGATGGTGAGCACGTCGTCGCTCTCATGGGTCAGTTCCTCTTCCGGGCTCTCGAAGTTGAACCTGTCTGCCGAGACAGTTTCCTTGTCCTTGTTCTCTGTGTGGTCTCGCACCTCCACATATTTGGCAATCACGTCGTTGGGATCAAGTTTTCCGTCAGCTATTTGCTTATAGAAGTCGGACACTTCCTTAAAGCCCATTTTCTTTACGAGGTGTGCCATCACGCTCTCTTCCGCCTCAATGTGCTTGTTCTTGAAACGCCGCTCAAGGAGTTCCTTGGCATATAGCCCGTCCTTCTGTTGCGTCTCCTTTATTGCGAGCCTTATCTTCGACTTAGCCTTTGGCGTGACGACGAAAGACAACCAGTCGCGTTTGGGCTTTTGGTTGCTTTGCGTGAGCACTTCCACGGTATCACCGGAATGCAGTTCCTGTCTCATCGACACCGCCTTGCCGTTCACCTTACCTCCGACGCACGAGTTGCCGATATTGGAGTGGATGCGATAAGCAAAGTCGAGCACTGTGGATCGGGCGGGAAACTTAAAGAGGTCGCCACGTGGCGTGAACACGTATATATCGTCTGGCTGCAACGACATCTTGAACTGGTCCATCACCTGCAAGTTGTCTCCAGCCTCCAACGCTGCCCGTATGTTGGCAAGCCATTCATCCATCTGTCCACCACTCTTTATGCCCTTGTAGCGCCAGTGGGCTGCCAGACCATGCTCCGCGATGTCGTCCATGCGTTCGGTACGTATCTGCACCTCCACCCATTTGTTTTCCGGTCCGAGCACGGTAATGTGCAAACTCTCATAGCCGTTAGACTTTGGCACGGAAAGCCAATCGCGCAATCGCTTTGGGTTCGGCTGATACATATCGGTGATGATGGAATATACTTGCCAGCACTGTTGCTTCTCCATCTCAAGGGGCGAGTCGAGGATGATGCGTATGGCGAACAAGTCGTAGATGCCCTCAAAGCCACACTGCTGTTTCTTCATCTTCTGCCAAATGGAATGGATTGACTTGGTGCGCCCTTTCATGTGAAACTTCAACCCAGCCTTTTCCAACCTGTCGCGAATAGGACCGATGAAGCGGTCGATATAAGCGTCACGGCTCGCCTTCGTCGCGTTGAGTTTCTCTTTTATCATGTAGTAGGCATCGTGCTCCATATACTTGAGCGAGAGATCCTCAAGCTCCGACTTCAACGTATACAAGCCGAGTTTGTGGGCAAGGGGCGCGTAGAGATACGACGCCTCTTCCGACACCTCACGTCGCGCGTCCTTCATTGGCGTGTCGCGTATGAGACGCATCACGCACACACGGTCGGCGATCATGATGAGTATGACGCGCATATCCTCGGCAAAGGACAGAAGCAGATTGCGGAAATTATCGCTACCTATCACGGGATTCTTGTCGTAGAGATGCTGTATCTTGTAGAGTCCATGAACGATGTGTTCCACTGTGTCGCCATATTTCTCAGCCACCTCCGTGAAATTGTCTACATGGCACGCCCACAGGAGCGTGGCAATCACAGACTCACGACGCAAGCCTATCTCATCTACGCAGATGCGTGCTGTTTCCATTGCGGTGACGATAGGGTTAAGGCCGAACACGTCGCGACTTACGTGACCATCAGCGATGGCCTTGCGCAGACTTGCCTTGAGCTTGGACATATCGTCGCGCGGCATCGCGTCACCCACCTTGTCGAAGATATAGCGACGCAATTGCCACACCTCGTCAAGCTCTTCGCGTGTAAAAACAAAAGGCTTGTCTTCCATTTGATATCCCTTTAAGTTATCCTATAATAGTCTCAGCATGTCATTATGCCAGCATGCCAGTGGCCATGTTGCTCATTCAGCCAAACACTTGTCGAGTTCCGCTTCTATGGCTTTGCGGTCAATATGCTGACCAATGAATACGATCTTCTGCATACGGTCGCCAACCTTCGGGTCCCAATCCTTCTTCACGTCAGGATTCTTGGCGAGGAAGTCTTCAAGCTCATTGGCAGGCATTGTGGCGTACCACTGACCTGCGTTGGTGATATTGAACTGCTTGCCCGACTGCTCAAAAAGATAGCACGTGTCTTTCTCATCGGCGAAATAGCACATACCCTTGGCACGCACCACGCCCTTAGGCCATTTAGTGGATACGAACTCATCAAAGTCGCCTAAGCTCATAGGAGCGCGACGCTTCCACACGAAAGTTTGGATGCCATATTCCAAGGCCTCGCCGCTCTCCTCGTTCTCAAGCTCGTCGTCATCATCTTCCATGGCCTCAATCCAGCGTGCCGACGTAGCCACTTTGTCAAAGTTGAAGAGATGAGTGTTGAGTATCTTGTCAAGATCCACGTCGCCATAGTTGCACTCGTAAATCTCCGCCTTAGGCTGTATTGCCTTGATTACGGCACGAAGATGACGAAGTTCATCTGGCGACACCTCTGAAGCCTTGTTGAGCAAGATGATGTTGCAAAACTCTATCTGTTGTATGACAAGGCTCTCAAGGTCATCCTCTCCCATGTCAGGCTTTTGCAAGGCATCACCAAGGCCGAACTCGTCGCGCATGCGGAGTGCGTCTACAACAGTCACGATGGAATCGAGACGTGCCACGCCATTCTTCATTATCTTCTCCGGAATCATGCGAGGATAAGTGGAAATGGTCTGGGCAATAGGCGCAGGCTCACAGATGCCAGATGCCTCAATGACTATATAGTCGAATTTCTTTTGATTGATGATGTCGTTGAGCTGTTGCACGAGATCCATCTTGAGTGTGCAGCAGATGCAACCATTCTGCAGAGCCACGAGCGAGTCGTCTTTTTGCCCCACCACGCCACCGTTTTCAATGAGCGACGCGTCGATGTTGACCTCGCCGATGTCATTAACGATAACGGCGAACTTTATGCCCTTCTCATTTTTCAATATGCGGTTGAGAAGGGTTGTCTTACCACTGCCCAGATAACCCGTGAGCAGCAAAACGGGTGTTTCCTGTCTTTCCATTGTGTTTTGCATTCATGGCCAAAAGGCCGGTATTTATTGCAAAAGTACAAAAAAGGTGCCAAAAGCGTTGCTTGAACGGCAAAGATTAATGTTTCAGAAATATAATTATCCCTAAAGGTCATTTTTCATCTCCCACCCTGTCATGGTAGACACCACCGGTATGAGCGTAGAAGCTATTTTCTGGTGACCTTTCCAGTTGGGATGCCAGTCGGAACCTATGTCATGACCCTTGACCACTATGTCGGGCATGGGCTCTGCCACACGAACGTTTTTCAATCCTTCAACCTTCTTGCCAAGCTCGCGGAGTGCGGCAAGGAGGAAGATGTTAGCGGAATGCGGCGTGACACAAAGCACGGGCAGGTCGTCGCCATAATGACTTTTTACCACTTTGATAAGCTTCACGTATTTGCTCACGTAGTCGGATGGGGCCGCGCTTGTTGAGAAATCATTGGTGCCGAGGTTTATCATTACGAGATTCGGGCGATACTGCTTGAAGTCGTAGGCTATGGAGTCGTGGTCATCGAAAAGCAGAGGATAACGCTCGCTCATGGTACGCATGGTTTTCCCGGCATAATTGCGCGTCACACCCATGCCCGAATGCGCCACGAGCACGTAGTCGGCATCGAAATATCGCGCTATGGCACAAGCGTAACCCTTGTCGCAGTTCTCGGTTTTCAATTCAAAATGACTATCCTCGGTTCCCTCTGAACCATAGCCGCAAGTGTAGCTATCACCAATCACTTCTATCAGGCGGTCTTTCGGTCGCACTGCCTTGAACGAGCCTTTGCCACCTGCGGTGAACGAAAAGATTGTGGAGCGTCCATACTCGCCTTCTGTCACCTTTTGAAGGCGGAGGCGGTGCGTGCCCTTGCCAAGGTTCTTGGCCAATAACACGTCGTGGGGCTCTTTGCCCGTGAAACGCAACTTGCCAACGAGTTTGCCGTCTATGAACACTTGATGATAGCTTTCTCCCTCCTCGCTCATCCTAACAGCAATGGAAGAGCCTGTAAAATCGGTTTGGACATAGGTGCCTACCCAGTCGTAGCTCACCGCGCCGTTGTCCATGCGCTGCACACGTCCTGTGAAGCTGATATTCGCGTCATTTGCTTTTACCGTACAGTCGGCAAGAGCGGCACTTGCGGTCATGAAAAGCACGACCGCCAAGGATATTAGTCTTTTCATTGATTGATATAGATTGTATTATTGTTAGGTAAAATTTATGGGCAGCCATAGCTGACCGCCCACAAACTGTATTACGAGAGAAATCTCGCAAGCAGCAGGCTTACTTTTTTCGCTGCGACTTACGGTTGGCTCTCTGTTCTCGATATTTAGCTTTTTGCCGTGCCGAACCAGAGCCATGCGCCCCGGTTATATACTTTTTTTTCTTGGCTTTTGTTCTCACCTTGTCATCATCATTCTTCGGGCCTGAAGCCTTCTTGAAATTGATGCCATTGACGAGAAGCTCCTCAAAGTCATCCATGCAAAACGATGTTTAATGGTGGAACAGGCGCACATGAGTCATTGCCATGGCGATACCGTATTTGTCGCACGTGTCGATGACATTGTCGTCACGAATGGAGCCGCCTGCCTGTGCGATGTACTCCACGCCACTCTTATGTGCACGCTCTATGTTGTCGCCGAAGGGGAAGAAAGCATCCGAGCCAAGGCACACGCCCTTGTTCTGTGCTATCCACTCCTTCTGCTCAGGGCGAAGGAACGGCTCAGGCTTCTCCGTGAACCATTGCTGCCAAGCACCATCGCGCAACACGTCCTCATATTCTTCTGAAAGGTATACGTTGATGCAGTTGTCTCGGTCTGCACGGTGGATATGATCCTTAAAAGGCAAGCTGAGCACCTTCGGACTTTGTCTCATCCACCACTCATCAGCCTTGTTGCCTGCCAAGCGTGTGCAGTGAATACGGCTTTGCTGGCCGGCACCAATGCCAATGGCTTGACCATCCTTGGTGTAGCACACTGAGTTTGACTGGGTGTATTTCAACGTAATCAGCGCAATCTTCAAGTCGCGAAGAGCTTCTGGCGTGAACGTCTTGTTCTTTGTTGGCACGTCCTCGAAGAGCTTTGGGTCAGAGAGGTCAACATTGTTACGTCCTTGCTCAAAGGTAACGCCAAACACTTGCTTGCGCTCCACTGGCTCCGGCACATAGTCGGGGTCTATCTTTATGACGCAGTAAGTACCCTTTCTTTTAGCCTTCAATATCTCAAGAGCCTCTGGGGTATAACCTGGCGCTATCACGCCGTCGCTCACCTCTCTCTTGATGAGCCTTGCCGTAGCCTCATCGCAAGTGTCGCTCAGGGCGCAGAAGTCACCGTAAGAGCACATACGGTCGGCGCCACGTGCGCGAGCGTAGGCATTGGCGAGCGGCGTAAGCTCAAAGTCAACATCGTCTACGAAGTAGATTTTCTTCAGCGTATCGCTCAATGGGAGACCAACTGCCGCTCCAGCAGGACTCACGTGCTTAAACGACGCGGCGGCTGGCAGGCCTGTGGCGGCCTTCAGCTCCTTGACAAGCTGCCAAGAGTTGAGGGCATCGAGAAAGTTGATGTAGCCAGCACGCCCATTGAGGATTTCCACTGGAAGCTCACCATGCTCCATGAAGATGCGTGCGGGCTTCTGGTTTGGGTTGCACCCGTACTTTAGTGCGTATTCCTTCATTATTAATAGAGATTTAATGAATGTTGTGGCAAAGGTATGAAAAAAAGTCGTATCTTTGCCGCGCGTTACAGAAAAAGTATGTGAGAAAGATGAAAAGAGACTTGAAACTTCTTATTGAGACAACGGGCAAGAAGGCAAAGGAAGGCAAACACGACCTTGAGCATGACTTTGACGCCCTCTCCAAAAAGTTGTTGAGGCATCACATCAACTTGAGCGTGTCCTCGCTGAAGAAGCTTTTTGAGCTTGTGACTGGCAAGCGCAAGCTATCATTGGCAGCGCGCGACCGTCTCGCCCTCTTTGCCGGATTCCAAAGCTGGAAAGACCTTGACGATGCCATCCATGGCGACACGGACGCAAGCGTCAACTACAAGTAACAAACAGAACAAAACATAAAAAGGAAAGAGCCGTTCTCCCCGATTGGAAGAACGGCTCTTTTTTAGCTTTGTCAAGCGCAATATTATTCGCCAGTGACGACACGCTTCTCCTGAATGCGCGCAGCCTTACCTGTGAGCTTGCGCAGATAGTACAGCTTGGCGCGACGCACCTTACCGTGCTTGTTGACCTCAATGTGGTCGATAGCGGGAGACTCAGCGGGGAAGATACGCTCTACACCCACGGTGCCAGACATCTTGCGCACTGTGAAGCGCTTCTTGTCTCCGTGGCCGCTGATCTTGATCACGATGCCACGATAGAGCTGGATACGCTCCTTAGAACCCTCGACGATTTTGTAAGCGACAGTGATAGTGTCACCTGCCTTGAATGCAGGAATCTGCTTGCCGGTTGCAAATGCTTCCTCAGCAACTTTAATTAAATCCATTTTTAATTGTTATGATTAAATGTTGTCCGTCGCTCCAACCCGACATAGCCTGGGAACACTTCTCCCAACCAGCGGTCGAGCCGAAAAGCTGTGCAAAGGTACTGATTTTTAATATAATAGAAAAACTTTGCGCCGACTTCTATTCATTTTTAACACTTGGCTTCATTTCAAATGCGCAAGTGTAAGCCTCAGCTTGCCAATGTATATGCCGCTTTTGCCGTTTTGATCATCGGGCGTGGGATTGCCGTCGGCGTTGTCCACGTAGCGCAGTTTCTTGAAATAGGTGTGGCTGTGGCCTCCGAGCACGAGGTCGATGCCACGAGTATGGCTTATGACTTCCTGGTCGCCCATGCCTTTCTCTTCCCAGCCCAAATGGGAGATGCATATCACGAGGTCGCAATGCTTCTTCTTCAATATGTCAACCATTTTCTGTGCGGTTGCCACGGGGTCGAGATATTCGGTAGTGCGGTAATTGTTATGGTCTACCAATCCGTCGAGCTGCGGCGAGAGGCCGAACACTCCTATCTTCAAGCCGTTGCGTTTTATTATGACGTATGGCTTTACTATCTTGTCGAGGTCGTATTCGTGGAAACGGTAGTTGGAGCAGACTATGGGGAAGTTGAGCTTCTTGAAAAGCCTTGCGAGGTTCTCCAATCCAAAATCGAACTCGTGGTTGCCAATTGTCGCGGCATCGTAATGCATCATGTTCATCAATCCGGTCTCCACATCACCTTTGAACAACGTGTAATAAGGCGAGCCTTGCGAGAAGTCACCACTGTCGAACAGCAAAAGAGACGGATCCTTGGCGCGCTCTTCCTTGACCATTGCCACGCGACGCAAAAAGCCTCCGCGACCTGCCTGCAAGGTGTCTGCGAGATGTGTAGACAATGGCATGACGCAGCTGTGGGTGTCGTTGGTGTGAAGGATGGTGAGCCGCTTCTGCCCATACATGGTAACGCTGCCGCATAGCAAGAGCATTATGGCAACGTGCCTTAATATGGTAATGTGTATGGCTGATATTGATATATGTCTTAACGCTTTCATCTTTATTGTTTTTCTACTGTTTACTTAGTTTTGTACGGTTTATCATTCCACGCTCACTCGGCCTTCGACCTTCGCGTCCACGGCCTTGCCTTGCGCTTGCTGTTCCTCAAAATACTTCACTATGACGTGCCTCACGTCGTTGGCCTCACCTGATGGTGACACCACGTTGGTCTTCGACTTAAACGCCGTCAATCCGTCGTTGCCTTGCGCGAGATAGTCAAGTGTTGCCACACGATAGTTTTTCTGTGGGTCAATTGGCTCGCCGTTGAGAGTCACCGATTTCAGTTGTCCATCCTTGGTGATGGTCATCCTCACGCTGTGGCTCACGCCCTCGCCATGACGTACCGCCATTTCCCTAAACAGTTGAAGCGTCTTCTCGCCCGTGAGAGTCAGAAAACAGATGTGGTTCTCAAAAGGTGCCACGTTGAGCACGTCGCCATAGGTCACCTTGCCCTCCGGCAATGACGCGCGTATGCCGCCCATGTTGTATACTCCGAAGTTGACCGTCTCATTGAATTGTTTGCCTCCCCACACAAGTATGTCAGCGAGGAGATTACTGAGGTCGCTCTCGGGCTTGTGGGCCTTCATGGGGTGCGCCGTGGCACCGACCACGGGCGACATCTTCTCATCTACCACTCGCTCATAAGGCTTTATGAACGCCGCTGCTTGCGCGTCGGGATGGGCATCGTAACGATTGTCCACAAGGACGCGCGTGCGGTCCACGCTGATAAGATGGTAAGGGGTGTGACAAGACGTGGCAAGCAAAAGCGCCACAATGGGAAGAAAACTTTTCGTCTTTACTGAATAGCTCATTATGATATAATGTGTTTTATCGTGGTGATATATTTTTACTGTGTTTTTTGTTCATTCAAAATAGAAGGTCAATGCTATCATCTTTGAATGGGCCTTGCTCACGGAGTTGGCGAAGGCACGTGTCGAAGGGTCATGCAATTGGGCGGCGTGGCCTGTGTCAAGACTGTTTGTCAGGCCAAACATGAACTTCAGCTCTGGCCTCAACTTGAAAAACGGAAGATAGAAGTCGCAGCCCAAGCCAGCCTCAAGGAAGAGGTCGTAACACTTGAGCTTGATTATGTCATCGTTTCTGCCACTCAGGTTAACGACAGGACTGACACCTGCCATGACATAAGGCCGATGGTTGCCTGAGCGCTTTGAGGCATAAATCATGTCCATTGAGCACGAGATGTATATCGACTTGAGGTTTTGGGTTCGACTTGCCATGCTGTCGGGCACATCCGTGCCAACATTATGAAACGTGACATGACGGCTTCCGAAATACAGGGTCGGGGCAAGCCGCAAAGAGAAATAGCTGTTCAAACGCGCCTCTCCCAACACGCCAACGTTGAAGCCGTAGTCGTAGCGGTCTTGGTCGGTGGTGATGGTATAAGTCTGTGTGGAGCCATCGCTGAGCGTAACCGTTTGTGGCCCAACGCCAACGAGCTCAAGGTCCTGGGCATGAGTGCCGACGAGAATGCCGAAATGGAATGGGCGCAGGTCGGTATAAGGACGGTTCTGCACCGTGCGATCCTGGGCCACTGCACTGGCACATATCAGAAGGGATATAATGACGCTAACTAATTTCTTCATATTATATATATAACGCACGCATGCGAGTTTTATTGCCTGAAATACGCATTATGAAGTATGCAAATGTTAAATCAAGAAAAATATCATACCTAATTGTAGGTATTTCAGCAAAAGTCATTATCTTTGCAATGCCGAAATGAGGTGAGCCAGCTTTATAGCCGTAAGGCACTCGTGAGGAAACATTACAAAAACATTATTAACTTATAAACGTAAAAGAATTATGGCATACGTAATTGGTGACAACTGTGTCGCATGCGGAACTTGCATCGACGAGTGCCCAGTAGGAGCAATCTCTGAGGGCGACATCTACCACATCAACCCAGATGAGTGCACAGAGTGCGGCACATGCGCTTCTGTTTGCCCTAACGAGGCAATCAGCCTTCCTGAGTAAATCCGTCATTTATTAAGGATAAAGCAAAGGGCGCGCCAAAAGCAACATGGCTTTTGGCGCGCCCTTTCTTTTTGCCTTGTCAGTTTATTTCTGAACGAACCACAATGGTGTGTTCATGTTGACCAATGGTGTCGTGCTCCTGTCAAGCTCGCCATCAATGAAGGCTCCATAAAGCAGGATCTGCAACTGCATGATTCTTGAAGTGGAGTTGAACTGACCAAATGAATATGAGTTGTTGGCGTAGAACACGATCTTAATCTCATGCGTCTTGCCACCATAAGTGACATTGTAAGTAATGCCAGTAGGGTTGATAAGCCACTGTATTGGGTTTGTGTTGACGAAACCAATGTAACAGTTCATCGGCTTGGATGGCTGAGCGGCTATGGCATTGCGAATCTCCTTGTGGTCAGCGTTCGTGGTGTCGATTGCCGAGGCGATGGCCTTGGCTGAGACATTGTTAAGAATCAGCGTTGAGTCTGACGTGACGTTCCATGACGCGGGAATGCTATCGGTCTTGTTGGCACCGCTTGAGGTCTTTCCCGTAATGTAGACCAGCTGGCCCGAATGAGGACCGGCAACGTTGATATAGCACGCTTGTTTCTGTTCTGGTGTAAGGCTTTTGCTGTCGTCATCACTGTTCAAGCATGAAGACATGCCGAAGACTGTGAGCACCGCTGAAACGAAGAGCCCGAAAAGCTTGATTTTTCTCATTGTTTATTATTTCTTTTTTGATTATTAATACGAGTTATAGTATTTAAGGCGTTAAACGTCCCTACTATTAACCTAAATGCGGGAATTAGACAAACCTTGCATCAGAGAAGTAAGAAATTTGATATTTTTTATTTCAAACGTCAAATTTCACCTCGCTCATTATTTGCCCTGTCGCACCTGCAAGGCTCTCAACGAACTCTCCTGCCTTCTTGCAGCTTTGCTCAAGGGCGTTAGCGTCGCCAAGTTTACGCATTGTTTCCACGAAATCATCGTAACTGGTTATCTCGAATCCACCGCCAACTTTGAGGAGTCCTTGCGCCTCCTGGAAGTTCTTGTTGTTGGGTCCGAAAATCACCGGCTTGCCCCATACGGCAGCCTCAAGCACGTTGTGGATGCCCACGCCGAAACCGCCGCCCACATAAGTGACATCGGCATAACGGTATATGCTCGACAGCAAGCCAAAGCAATCTATGATGAGACACTCGGCGCCACTTACATTCTCGACATTCACCTCGGTGTAGCGCACGGTCTTACGATTCAACTTGGAGAGTATCTGCTTGAGATGCTCCTCGCCAATGACGTGTGGTGCAATGATGAGCTTCCAATCGCGATGCTCATTAAAATATTTTATGAAGATGTCCTCATCGGGAGGCCAGCTGCTACCGGCTATGAACACGCGCGGACGCTCTTCGGCTGTGCCACCGATAAACTTCTCCACGATCGGCAGCGACTTTCCTGCGTCCCTGATTTGCAACACGCGGTCAAAACGCGTGTCACCCGTCACGGAGACACAATCGATGCCTATGGACTTGAGCAAGTCGCGGCTCTTCTCGTTTTGCACGAAGAAATGGGTAAAGCACTTCAACACCTTGCCATAACTCTTGCCATACCAGCGGAAGAATATCTGGTTGGGACGGAAGATGCTCGACACCGAGAATGTTGGCACATGCTGTTCTTTTAGCAGGTGTAGATAGTTGGACCAGAACTCATACTTGATGAAAAACGCCATCACCGGACGCGCCAATTCCATGAAACGGCGCGCGTTGCCAATGGTGTCAATCGGAAGATACACGATGATGTCGGCTCCCTGGTAATTCTTTCGCACCTCATAGCCCGATGGTGAGAAGAACGTGAGCAGAATCTTATATTCTGGATGCTCGCGCTTGATTCGCTCCATTATCGGTCGACCTTGCTCAAACTCGCCCAACGAGGCCGCGTGAAACCATATATACTTGGCGTCTGGATCGATTTTCTCTCGCAAGATGCGAAAAGTCTCATGCTCGCCCTTCCACATCGTGCTCACCTTCTTGGAGAAGAAGGTGGCGATCCAGACTCCAATGTTGTATAAGAAGATAAACGGTTCGTACATCAGCCCAATGTCTCAATAGCCTTTTCCATTCGCTTGATGGTCTCTTCCTTTCCAAGGAATGCGGATATATCGAACATGCCCGGGCCTTTGCCTATGCCCACAAGGGCCAGTCGCCAAGCGTTCATCACGTCGCCCATCTTATAGCCCTTGTCGGCAATCCACTTCTCCACAACGGGCTCCTGTCCTTCCACGGAGAAGTCGTCGATGCCTTTGAGCACGTCGATGAGTTCCTTCATCTGCTGTGCTGAGTAATCCTTCCAGCGCTTCTTTGCCGTCTTCTCGTCGTAGGTCGTTGGCGCGATGAAGAAGAACGCGCACAATGGCCACAACTCCTTGACGAAGTTGACGCGGTCTTTCATGAGGTGCACCACTTGCTTCACGCGGTCAAACGACTCATCAATGCCGTTGTTGGCTACTATTGGAGCGAAAAGCGTGGCAATCTCTTCATCGCTCTTGCGGAGAATGTACTCATGGTTGAACCAAATGCCTTTTTGGTAATCGAACTTGGCACCGCTCTTAGAGCACTTGGTGATGTCAAACGCCTTCACGAGCTCATCAAGCGAGAACAGTTCCTGGTCGGTGCCAGGGTTCCAGCCGAGAAGGGCAAGGAAGTTGACCACTGCCTCCGGGAAATATCCGCTCTCGCGGTATCCCGACGACACCTCTCCCGTCTTGGGGTCATGCCATTCGAGCGGGAACACGGGGAAGCCGAGGCGGTCGCCATCGCGCTTCGACAGCTTGCCCTTGCCCTCAGGCTTGAGAAGCAACGGCAGGTGGGCGAAGCGTGGCATGGTGTCTTCCCAGCCAAATGCCTTATAGAGCAACACGTGAAGCGGCGCGCTTGGCAACCACTCCTCGCCACGTATGACGTGCGTGATTTCCATCAAGTGGTCGTCCACGATGTTGGCGAGATGATAGGTAGGCAGCTCGTCGGCGCTCTTGTAGAGCACCTTGTCGTCGAGGATGTCGCTCTTCACGCACACGTCGCCGCGGATGAGGTCGTTGACGTGAATTTCCTGACCTGGCTCAACCTTGAAGCGCACGGTGTACTGGGCATCAGAGTCGAGCAACTGCGCCACCTCTTCCTTCGACATGGTGAGGGAGTTGCGCATCGACATGCGGGTGTGAGCGTCATACTGGAAGTTCTTTACCTCCTCACGCTTTTTCTCCAGTTCCTCTGGCGTGTCGAAGGCGATGTAAGCCTTGCCGTCGTCGAGAAGCTGCTTAACGTATTTCTTGTATATCTTGCGACGCTCGCTTTGGCGATACGGACCATGTTCGCCACCGAAAGACACACCTTCGTCAAACTTGATGCCGAGCCACTTGAACGACTCGATGATATAGTCTTCGGCTCCTGGCACGAAACGATGACTGTCGGTATCCTCTATGCGGAACACGAGGTCACCACCATGCTGGCGCGCAAATAGATAGTTGTACAAAGCCGTGCGGACTCCGCCAATGTGAAGCGGACCTGTAGGACTTGGGGCGAAACGCACCCTGACTTTTCTTTCTGACATATCCAAGAATAAATATTTTGAGGAACTCAATCTATTCCCCAACGAATTATTTTTTGCAAAATTAATACTTTTTTTCTGCTTTAACCGATTTTTTTAGTATTTTCGCAGCAAAAACACATAGGCGCCATCATAAAGAGCCATATTTAAGTCTGTGACATGAACACTTTTAGGAAAATAATAGGACATGAGGAAAATATCTGGCACAGTTTGGCAATCCGCTCCGGGCTCGTGCTTCTTACCTCCCTTATCATCATTTGGTTTCTTCCACGCAACGAGGCAAAGCAATACGCTTATGAGATAGGTGAGCCATGGCATTATGGCACGCTTATAGCGAAATTCGACTTCCCAGTCTACAAGACCGACGAGACGCTTCAACGGGAACGCGACTCGCTGCTCCATTCCTTTCAACCTTACTACAACTATGACAGCAGCGTGGAGTCGGTGCAGACGGCTAAGCTCAGGGTTGAGCTGTCCAAGGTCGGGTCACTGCCTTCCGGCTTTGCCAACGCCTTGATAGAAAAGCTACATCTGCTATACCAGACGGGCATCATGGAGACCCCTCAATACAACTCCTTTAACAACGACACCACGGCGCAGGTCAGGGTGGTCTTCGGGAAAGACGCTGAGTCGAGGGACGTGAGCCACTTGTTCTCTACCATGACGGCTTATGAGCAACTGCTCGACGACAGCTATCTCGTCAAAGAGCGGTTACTGATGCAGAAGTTGAACATGAACGACTTTATAATGCCCAACCTCCTTCTCGACAAGAACCGCACGGAGACGGCCCGCAACGACTTGCTCTCCGGCATCACGCCGGCAAGCGGAATGGTGATGGCAGGACAGAAAATCATAGGGCAGGGCGACATGGTGGACGACTACAATTATCGTGTGCTCAACTCCATGGAGAAGGAGATAGACCGCCGCCAGGCTGGCAAGTCGCAGATAACGCGCCATTTCGTGGGCAACATTATCTACGTCATGGCCTTCGTGCTGCTCTTCACGCTCTACTTGTCGCTCTTCCGCCGCGACTATTTCTCCAAGCCAAGGTGCGTGGCCATGCTCTACACCTTCATCGCGTTGTTCCCGCTGTGCGTATCGTTGATGATGGAGCATAGCTACTTCAGTTTCTCGGTCTATGTGCTGCCTTTCGCCTTGGGTCCCATCTTCGTGCGCATCTTCATGGACTCGCGCACGGCATTCATCACGCATCTTGTCACCGTGCTCATATCGGCGTGCGCCTTGCGCTATCAGTTCGACTTCATCATCATCCAGACCATCGCCGGCTTGATAGCCATATACTCGCTGCGTGAGGTGTCCACGCGCTCGCAAATATTCCGCACGGCACTATGGGTGTTCTTGTCCACATGCGCCATGTATTTCGCATTGAAGCTCATGGAGAGCAGTGGCGACATGAGATTCGGGCAAAGCATGTACTACCACTTCCTCATCAATGGCGTGCTGCTTCTCCTCGCCTACCCTCTCATGTTCGTGGTGGAGAAGACGTTTGGCTTCGTGTCGGTGTTGACGCTCATCGAGCTCTCCGACACCAACAAGGGCTTGCTCCGTAAGCTCTCGGAGATAGCGCCGGGCACGTTCCAACATTCCATCACCGTGGGAAACCTCGCCTCGGAGATTGCCAACAAGATTGGGGCAAAGGCCACGCTCGCACGCACGGGAGCGCTCTATCACGATATAGGCAAGATGAAGAACCCGGCGTTTTTCACGGAGAACCAGCAAGGTGGGGTCAACCCGCACGACAACCTCACCGAGAAGGAAAGCGCGAGAATAATCATAGCCCACGTGACCGATGGCGTGAAGCTCGCCGAGGAGTATAACTTACCAGTGGTGATTCGCGACTTCATCCTCACTCATCACGGCTGCGGCATGTCCAAATACTTTTACATTAAATATCAAAACGAGCACCCCAACGAGGTGGTGGACAAGAGCCCGTTCACATATCCTGGCCCTAACCCTTCCACCCGAGAGCAGGCGATACTCATGATGGCCGACTCGTGCGAGGCTGCATCTCACTCGCTGAAAGAGTATACCGAGGAGAGCATATCCAAACTGGTCAACCAATTGGTGGACCAGCAGGTCAAGGACGGTCTTTTCAACGAGTGCAAAATCACGTTCTACGACATTGCCGTGGCAAAACAGGTGCTCATTGAGCGACTGAAAGCCATCTACCACACGCGAATACAATACCCCGAGCGAATTACTAAAGAGAAATAAAACAAGAAAAAAATGCTTCTGCCATGCAATCTTTCGCCCTTTCCGGCATTTATGTAATCGAGAAAGATGCATTGACATTATTAATATCACAAGAACAAAATAAAATGAACAAAGCAATTGCCCAATTGGGTTATGCGGCCGCGACGGCTGCTATGGCGGCCTTGACGCTTGGCTCATGCGCCACGAAAAAGGCACAACAAGAGAAGGATAACAACGTGGTGATAAGCCGGGGAAACGACATGGACGGCTCGTTCCTCATCTTCAGCGACACTGATCGCTCCACTGTCGCCAAGACCAACGAGTTCGCGCTCAACCTGTTTCGCACGCAAGCGGGCATGGACACCAAGGTGGTGTCGCCCATCAGCGTGGCTTATCTCATGGGACTGCTCGCCAACGGTGCCAACGGCAACACGCAAGCCGAGATAATGAAGGCGCTCAACATGGAGGGAACGTCGCTCACAAGCCTTAACGAGGCTTACAAGGGCATCATCAACACGGCATCGCGCTATGACAGCCAGACCAAGGTGAACGTGGCAAACTGCGTGGCGGTGAACAAGCAGGTGACGCTCAAGGACGACTACAAGAACGCCATGCAAACGATTTACGACGCCGACGTGGAGAGCATGGACTTCGCCTCACCAAAGGCTACGGCGAAAATCAACGGATGGTGCTCTAAGCAAACCAACGGCATGATACCAAAAATCGTGGACAGGCTCGACGCGAGCGCCACGGCGGTGCTGATGAACGCTGTCTATTTCAACGGCACGTGGACAGAGAAGTTTGAAAAAGGCGACACCAAGACAGAAAATTTCCGTGGCTACACTCGCGACATAAAGAAGGTGCCGATGATGCACCAGCAGAGCAAGTTCTCATACACCGACAACAAGGACTTCGCCGCCGTGACGCTTCCTTACGGCAACGGCACCTACTCCATGACAATTATCCTGCCCGCCGAGGGCAAGTCGACGACAGACATCCTCAGCACACTCAACGCGAAAGCTCTTGAGAAGACACGGCGCGACATGACGGAGTGCGTGGTGGACCTGAAGTTGCCTCGCTTCTCCACGACAACCGAGACACAGCTCAATAAGCCTTTGGCAGCTCTCGGCGCTACGTCCATGTTCCAGTCGGGCAAGGCTGACTTCAGCAACATGACTGATGCCTCCATGTTCGTGTCCACGATGTTGCAGAAGGCAAAGATTGAGGTCGATGAAAGTGGCACGAAGGCAGCTGCCGTGACATCCGCCATCATGACAATGTCGGCATTGCCACCCGATGAGCCACGCCACGTCACATTCCATGCCAACCGCCCGTTCATCTACTTCATCACGGAGCGCAACTCACAAGCCATATTCTTCATCGGACAATACACCGGAGAATAATCAAGCTGACTAACAAGCAAGCATAAGAAAAGGTAATACCCTGGGACATATCCTAAAAGGGTATTACCTTTTTTTGTTTTTGTCGTAAGTTCTACATCAAAGCCACTCGCCAAATACAGTCAATTCCTTGTTGGCTTCCAATGGTATCTCCTCACCATCCTTTTTGATGGTTATGTACTTGAAAGAGAACCCTTTTACAGGTAATCCATCGTATTTGTATTCAGAAAATTTGGAGTCATATAATTCTTTCTGTTTTATGGAAAAAGAAAATTTGTAAACATGATTTCTTATTATAAACCCCATGCTCCCTTTCCAATCATCTATCTCGTAACTATAAAGAGGGTCTTTTGTTTCGCCTTGCCATCTTACCACATAATATCCCAATTTAATCGGGAAAGAATCCCTGTAGTTATCAAAAGCGTCCTTATCCTCATCGGAAGTCGTAAGCTTGGCCAATACATTTGCAGGTATATTAGAATATATGTGCATGTCTTTATGGTCACCGAATGTTATATGGCATGTGGAAAGAGTGTCTATTATTGTGTCAGATGTTACTACGCAAACCACCCCATCGTATGTTCCAGCATGGCGATCAGCTATGGCGGGATCTTCTTCATAATAACAATGCCCAGAATTATCGTCTTGGCCAGGACTGTTATCTTCTGGAAAACACCCAGACAGCGCAAAAGAAACGCAACACAAGAAAAATGCTTTTTCCAGTTTCATATCCTTATGAGATTTATGAGATTACGATATATCCTTGGCAATAGGTTGTAAGACCATTCTCATCGCCAGAATGATGACGGACTGTCATAAAACGGTTTGCATTGGAAGAAGCACATACATTTCGAGATTCTTTTATGCTAATAGACGGTATTGGAAGGACATAAAAAATAGCTGTTCTTTTCTTTAATCCCATCTGTGCGTTTCCGTGTTTGCGGACGTATAAAAATTTTTTGACTCATAATTTAATAGAATTTTAATTGAACTATTTGGATTGAACTATATGGTTGATAAATTATATTGCAAGTATACGGAAAAAAATCGAGACACACAAGTGTTGAAGAAATATTTTAGCATTTCTTAATCTTAGAAAACTATTCATGCAACTACAACACAACATCTACACTTTACCGCACGTAACCGAATTGTAGCACTCGTTACCGCTATCTTAAACCACCTGTAACATCTTTGACATAAAATACCCATACTTTTGCACCGGATTAAAAAAGGTATTAACAAAAGTAGGTAATGAAAAGAAATGTATTCAGTGTTTGCCGCAATGGTGTCGCAATGATGCTATTGGCAGTTTTCGTGCTGCTTGGCAGCTTGCGCTTGCAAGCACAAAATCCAGAGAGTTGGAAGAAGTTGAAGGGCGATGTAACCGTCTATATGGCGAACGACCTCGGTCGCAACGGTTACTATGACCAAAAGACCATCGCCGAACTGATGGGCAAGATGGCTGAGACGGTAGGTCCGAAGTGCATCCTCGCCGTGGGCGACATCCATCACTTCAATGGCGTGGCAAGTGTGAACGACCCGCTCTGGATGACCAACTACGAACTTGTTTACTCCCACCCAGAGCTGATGCTCGATTGGTT
>DAIOUH010000010.1:0-36441 GCA_036751585.1 Prevotella sp.
TCATGGACAAGCGGCGCTCCATCGACCACGTGTCGTTGACGCATGGCGGCCAGCTCCTTGCCATCAACACCGACGCCACGCAGCCTGCGTTGCCGGAGCGCGTGTTCAAGCCCGCGCCCAAGCCGAAGCGTCTCAACCCATCCGACTTCATGACCGAGGACATCCTCTCTGCTGGCTCGACGGCAAAGATGGCTGAGCTGTCGGCAAAGGAGATATACGACATACGTGACAGCCGCAACTCCCTCAGCCGTGGCGAGGCCGACAACCTGCCGAAGGATGGCGCGCAACTCAAGCTGATGTACGACAACATGAACAGGCAGGAGAGCGCGCTCCGTCAGCTCTTCGAGGGCTATACGCAGACCGACACCACGTGGACGCAAATCAATTTCGTGCCCGAGCGCGAGGGTCGCACGGTGCTCTTCCGCTTCTCTTCCCACTTCGGCCTCGTGGATGCCGATGACCTCAGTGGCGAGCCTTACGAGTTGACCATCGTCGATGAGCACACCGCCACCGACCCCATGGCAGACCCTGCCGAGAAGAAGAAAGACGACAAGGCCGACATTGGCCTCCGCTCTTGCTTGCCTTCCAAGGTCAAGGCCACGCTCACCACTGGCAACACCACCGTTGCCACCTATGAGACGACCATGGCGCAATTCGGGTTCGTGCAGTCGCTCAGTGGCGACCTCTTCGGCAAGAAGCAGTCGGCACAAGTGGTCTTCGACCCCATGACGGGAAACGTGAGGAGCATCAAGTCGATTGACTTGAAATAATATTTCCGTGTTCTCGGTGCCTTATTTTACCACGAGAACACGTCAAAGTATAAATGCCTGAAAAACAAGCAGTTCGGCATTCAAGCGTAAAGGCGTTGGCTTTCAAGTGTAAAGCCAACGCCTTTTAAGTGTAAAGCCATCGCGATTCAAGCGTAACGCCAACGCGATTCAAGCGTAACGCCGACGCGATTTCTGTGGTGAAGCGAAACGCTTGAAAATCAATCGGTTGCAATTATAGCATATTATCTTTCATTCGTAATGTTTTGCAGGGGCGGGCCCTGTGCCCGTCCGCAACCCGTATGGCAACATTCGCAACCCGTGTGGCAACATCCGCGTCTTGAATGTGACGATGCCGTGTTATGATTTGTCCATTCGCCCACATTGGTCGCGGACGGGCACAGGGCCCGCCCCTGCAAAGCATTACTGGCATCGTCGTTATCCGCAGTGGAAAAACTTCTTCACGAGTATGCCTATCTCGCGCCTGTCGTCGGCGATGTCGTGGCGCAGCGTGCGGTCGTTGTACGACTTCAGCTCCTTCACTATGCCGTTTATCATGTGCGGCGAGAAGATGTGGCTCGCCTCATAAATGGCGCGCTGCTTTTCCAGGCAATCTGCCGACGCGTCGCAAGAGTCGGGCAGGTGGTCGAGTTGCGCGAGCCTCTCGGCGTGAGCTGGGTCGTTGATGTCGCCATCCACGAACGTGCGCTCAGCCACCTCAAGGGCGTTGTTCATCTCGAACCCGTGTCGGCACGCCACGCACAGCGCGGCAATGTATTGGTAGACGTCTGCCGAGCCGTCGCCGGAGCGTATCTCGAAGGTCTGCTTCACGCTTCCCCGCTCCTCGTAGGGCACTTCCCTTTCCAGTGGGTTGGCAATGTGGCTCATGTCCACGCCCGATGTCCAGCCCAATGGCACCCTGACGAGGGCGGAGCGGTTGCTCATGCCCCAGCAGATGTTGGTCGGCGCCTCTTGGTGTGGCACGAGTCGGAAATAGCTCGTCGGAATCTTGTTGCCAAACGCCGTTAGGCTCGGCGCGAGATCCATGCATCCGGCTATCGCCTTGCGCGCGTTGTCGTTGAGCTTGCCGTGGGTCAGCAGCATGTTGCGACCGTCTTTCATGAGCCTCATGTGGATGTGCAGCCCAGAGCCAGCCTTGCCCGTGGTTATCTTCGGCGCGAAGGTCACGTTGAGCCCCTCTCTCCAGGCGAGGTTGCGAATGACCCATTTGGCTATCAGCAGCTCGTCGGCGGCTTGTGTCGCCGGCACTGGCAGAAACTCTATCTCGTTTTGCTCATAGAGCAAGCCGCCGAGCTCGAAGTTGCCCACCTCGGAGTGTCCATACTTGATGTGGCCGCCCGCCTTGGCTATATAGTCCATGCATTTCTGCCTGAACTCGCCCATCTTGGCGTAAGGCGCGCTCTCGTGATAGCCGTGCTGGTCGCGTGCCTTGTAGTTGTCGTCGGCCTCCTTTATGACATAATATTCCAGTTCGCCCATGGCCTCAAACTCCATTCCCGTGGTGGCCTTGAAGGTCTCCACCGCCTTGCGGAGGGTGTGCTCAGGCGATGTCTCCAATGGCTGCCCATTCTTGTTGAAGAACGAGCAGAGCATGCACAGCGTGGGCTCCTCGCTGAAGGGGTCTACAAATGCCGTGGAGAAGCGTGGCAGCACATAGAGGTCGCTGCTTGCTGCCTCAATAAACGAGAAGAGGCTTGAGCCGTCGACGCGCTCGCCGCACGTGAGGATGGTTTGCAGGTAGTCGATGTCGGACAGCACGAAGTTGAGCGTCTTCACCCTGCCGTCGCCACCGGGGTACATGAAGTTGACACGGCGGATGTTGTTCTTCCTCACAAAGCGCACTATGTCCTCGCGCTTTATTTCCTCGGGAGCCATTTGCAGTTGGTCTATCACCGTGTTGGCGTTGAAAATCAATTGGTTGTTGTTCATGGTAGATAGTTGTTATTATGTGCGTAGATTATTTTCAAGTCTTGTTAATTTCTTCGGCAAATATAGGCAAAAATTCGTTATGGCGACAGTTTAGTGATGATAAAAATCACGAGTTTTTTTTATAGGTCATGCCCCAACCGTTGCTTGATGGGTCGTTTCACCTTTTTTATACCTTTGTTTTGCTTTGTAAGGCTTTTGTTTAGTAATTTTGCAGTGAATTAAACGGACAACTAAGACAAATGAAACATATGTCAGGTCAGTTTGGCTGAGCATTATTATTAAAAACAACCTTAAAAGCAATGAAAAAGAAAAGATCTATGCGCACTCCTTTCAGGAGAGTGTGCGTGACGGGTGCGCTCGTGTTGTCGGCGGCTGTAGCCAGCGCACAGAGTACCGTGGTCAAAGGTACTGTGAAGGATGCTGCTGGCGAGCCAGTGATTGGTGCCACCATCAAAGTGCAAGGAGACTCAAAGAGTGCTGCCGTCACCGACATCGACGGAAACTACACCATCACCCTGCCTTCGTCTAAGGCAAAGATCGAGGTGTCCTACCTCGGCGCCAAGACACAGATTATCCCTGTGGATGGAAAGAACCTTATCAACGTGACCCTTCAAGACGAGAGCCAGGCCATCGACGAGGTGGTCGTCACCGCCCTCGGCATCAAGCGCCAGGCGCGTTCGCTTGGCTATTCCACGACAAAGGTCGGTGGCGACGAGTTCCAACTCGCCCGTGACCCTAACGTGGGTAACGCCCTCTCCGGCAAGATTGCCGGTGTCTCCGTGGCAGGCAATGGCACAGGCTCTATGGGCTCATCGCGTGTCGTCATCCGTGGTAATGCCTCCATCTCCGGCAACAACCAACCTCTCTACGTGGTCGATGGCGTGCCAATGGACAATACCAACCAAGGCTCAGCCGGACAGTGGGGTGGCAATGACATGGGCGATGGCCTTTCCAACATCAATGCCGATGACATCGAGAGCATACAGGTGCTGAAAGGTGCCGCGGCTTCCGCCCTCTATGGCTTCCGTGGCGGTAACGGCGCAATCCTCATCACCACAAAGAGCGGTCACAAGGGCAAGCCCATCTCCATCGAGGTGAACGAGAACCTCACCGCAAACACCATTTACGACTACCGCGACTTCCAAAAGGAATTTGGCCTTGGCACCGAGGGCAACAAGCCGACATCGGCAGTTGACGCCAAGAAGGGCGAGTCAAGCTCATGGGGTGGCTATCTTGATGGCAGCGATGCCGTCAACTTCAAGGGCGACACCTATAAGTATGCTTACCGCGACATTTGGAAGCAGTTCTATAAGACTGGTTACACCACCAATACCTCAGTGGCCTTCTCCGGCTCAAACAAGGACGTGACATACCGCTTCGGCGCTTCTTACAACAAGGAGAAGAGCATCCTGCCAAACTCCGGTAACCGTCAGCTTGGCTTGAACATGAACACCACTTACCAGATTCTCAAGAACCTGTCGGCAACCGTAACCGCCAACTACACCTTCGACCGCTCCAACGGTCGTTCCAACCTTTCGGATGGCAACGGCAACACCAACGCCTCATTGCTCTATCGTGGCAACTCATTCGACATGAACTGGCTGAAGGGCACTTCCGCCGGTTGGGGTACCAACGAGGACGGCACCGAGATGATTGGTGGCACAAACGTATACTTCAACAACCCATACTGGTTGCAGTATCGCAAGACCAACAACTTGAGCCGCAACCGCTTGATTGGCTCTGTCACGTTGAAATACGACATCACCGACTGGTTGTATATCCAGGGAGCCGTGCAGCACGATGGCTACAACCTCGAATACAAGCAGGTGCAGCCTATTGGCGCCGCCGCTGACCCCAAGGGTTGGATGACAGAATATGAGAAGAACTTCGCCGAGAACAACTACAACTTCCTCCTCGGATTCAACAAGGAGTTTGGCGACTTCAGCGTTGGCGCGACATTCGGCGGCAACAAGATGTACAACGAGTACAGGATTTACCAGACCACCGATGGCGGTCGTCCATTCACAGTGCCAGGATTCTGGTCGGTGAACAACATCACGGCTTCGGGCCAGAACCCAAAGAAGCAAGTGGTGCGCTATCAGGTCAACTCTTTCTACGGCACCGTGGACCTCGGCTGGCGCAACCAGTTGTTCTTGAACCTCACCGGACGCAACGACTGGTTCTCCACGCTGTCACCAAACCACAACAGTTATTTCTATCCATCGGCAACCCTGTCTTGGGTCTTCACCGACTCGTTCCGCAAGTCATTGCCTCAATGGTTCGATTTCGGTAAGTTGCGCGCTGGCTACGCTTTCGCCTCCAACGGCACGTCGGCCTATCAGAACCTCTTGCTCTACAAGCTCCGCAACTATACCGTCAACGGCATACAAACGGCCACGCAGAACAACGACAACACTTATCCTAACGAGAACCTGAAGCCTATCAAGATCACTGAGTTTGAGGCAGGCTTGAACCTCGCGTTCTTGCAGAGCCGCTTGACATTCGACATGGCCTACTACATGAAGAAGACCACTGACGATATTCTCTCTGTGTCTACGTCATCAGCCTCGGGCTATTCGGCAATGAAGGCCAACATGGGCGAGATTCAGAACTCTGGTTTCGAGTTCATGGTCGACGCTTATCCCGTGCGCAACAGGAACTTCTCTTGGAACTCCACCTTCAACATCGCCTACAACGACTCTAAGGTGAACAAGCTCAGCACGGGCACTGACCGCATCACCGTCGATGGTGGACAGTCGCGCAATGGCGACGCTACCATCTACCAGATCGTGGGCAAGCCATTCGCCGAAATCGTGGGCTACCGCTACAAGCGCGACGCTGATGGCAACTTGCTCTTGAAGAAGGGCCTGCCACAGCATTCTGAGAGCAAGGACGTGCTCGGCAACGCTGTCTACAAGTGGACAGGCGGCTGGCGCAACACGTTCACATACAAGGGCTTCAACCTCGGATTCTTGCTCGACTTCAAGTTTGGCGCCAAGCTATTCTCTGGCACCAACCACCAACTCTATCAGAACGGTTTGCAGAAGAACACGCTGCTTGGCCGTACAAAGGACAATCCTGCCGGCGACATCTGCATGGCTGGTATCGATGAGGAGACAGGCAAGGCCAACACCACGCACGTCACTTCTTACGACTACTTCAAGGCCATTGCCAGTGAGAACATCGCTGAGGAGTTTGTTTACAGTGCCGACTTCATCAAGCTCCGTGAGCTGTCGTTTGGCTACACGTTCCCCGCAAGCATGCTCTCAAAGACAGGCTTCATCAAGGGCCTCAGCCTCTCGCTCGTGGCACGTAACCTCTGGACAATCATGAAGCACACCCCGAACATCGACCCGGAGTCGTGCATCAACAACACCAACGCACAGGGCCTTGAGCTGAATGGCTACCCAGCAACTCGCAACATCGGTTTCAACTTGAATGTTAAGTTCTAAAAAATCTCGAAAAAGACACAACAATGAAATTATATAGTGTATTGTTAGCTTCCGCTCTCACTTTGGGAATGACAGGTTGCGGCGACTTTGGTGACCTCAACAACAACCCTGAGAGTATAAACAAGGGCAACGTGCCCACCGAAATGCTGTTCTCCAACGCGGAGCACCAGTGCCTGGGTTCCGACTGGGACCAGTGGCGCACAGGGTGCATCTATTCCTCGCAGTTTGTGCAACAGATGGTTTCCATCAACTGGTGGGACAGTTATGGCCGCTACCTGTGGAGCGACGGTTACTCTTCGTCGTTCTGGGGCATCTTCGATAGCGATCGTGGCGCCCTGCGCGACGTGACCACCGTTTACGACAAGTGGAAGGATGAGGATGGCATGCAGCTCGACTGGAACATAGCTCGCGTGTTGCGTGTCTACGCCTTCAGCAAGATGACAGACCTCTATGGTGACATACCTTATAGCGAGGCAGGTCGTCCCGCGGAGTATCCTTACCCGAAATACGACACACAGGAGTCTATCTACAAGAGCATGCTCAAGGAGCTCGATGAGGCTCAGGCCAACCTCTCAAGCGGAACAGCCAACATGAAGACGGCTGACCTTTATTTCAATGGCGACGCCGCCAAGTGGAAGAAGTTTGCCAACAGTCTCATGCTCCGTCTGGCAATGCGTATTGCCGACGTGGACAAGGCCACGGCTACCGAGTACGCCAAGAAGGCAGTCGCCAACGGCTTGCTGACAGGCAACGACGACAACGTGATGCTCAAGCATTCTGCCGACGCTCCCACGACCAACGACTCTTGCGAGCCGTTCGCAAAGATTATCGCCCACGAGGACCGCGAGTTCTTCCTCTCCGACTTCTTCGTGGACATGCTCAAGAACACCAAGGACCCACGCCTGTCGCTCATAGCCACCATCGCCCCATACGCGAGCAGCGGCCAGTATACCGACATCCAAGGCAACACGAGTGGTGTGTGGACAAGCAACGACTATGGAGACATGTCGTTCGACGATCAGCAGGGCATGCTACATGGAGGCTACAGCGATGGACCTAACAGCCAGTACTTCATAGGCAAGAGTCCAGAGGCACAGGTTAAAGGCTCAATTTGGGCAAACTTCAACGATGAGAAATGGCGTGCCGACTACGCTAAGCATTTCTCTTCACCCAACCGCTGCACATACGCAGACCCGACTACTCCGACATTCATACTCACCTACGCGCAGCAGGAGTTCCTTCTCGCCGAGGCCGTGGTGCGTGGCATGATTTCAGGCGATGCGAAGACCTACTACGAGAACGGAGTGAAGGCCGCCTTCGAGCAGTTCACCCAGTTCCGCAATGGTGCCGCAGCCATCAAGGTGGTGACCGACAAGTATGGCTCACTCGCCGAGGCTGCCGACAAGTATCTTGAGGCAAATCCTTACGACGCGAGCAAGGCACTGGAACAAATCAACACTCAATACTACATCAACTCATTCGGTGACGAATATGAGGTGTTCTCCAACTGGCGCCGTTCGGGCTTCCCGAAGCTCACGCCTAACGTGAACGCCGCCAAGGATGGCCAGTGCGCCACAAACGGTGGCTCCATCCCACGCCGCTTCCGTTATCCTGTCTCTGAGGGTCAGGTCAATTCCGCCCACTACGAGGAGGCAGTGAAGCGCCTGTCAGGTGGTGACCGCATGGACTCCCGCGTGTGGTGGGACGTTGAGAACAAGGGCAAATAACCTTAATAGATAAACTACGGAAAAGCGAGGCTCCCGACATTGGGAACCTCGCTTTTTTTGATGGCGTGTCGTGCATGGTTTTGTTATAATTTGAAAATATTATCGCCGCCAGCTAAACCTTTTTAAATTTTATTTTTGCCATTTGTGAAAAATATAATAATTTTGCAGCAAGTGTTATACGAATGGGAAAAAGAATTATTTTCCCATACCACCTGAGTGGAAAGGCGCGAAAACCTTGAACAGGGGTGTAGACCATCTAAAGAACCAACTTTTTATTATCAACTAAAATCATAATTTATGTCAAAACGAGTACTGACAGTCAGTATGTTGGTAGCTCTCGCCGCTGCTAATGTTGGAGGGGGTAATCTAACTTATGCTGGAACGAAGACTACCCCTGCCGTAGCACAGAGCGCGCAACAGGATGGAGACTGTAAGGGTGTCGTGTTGGATGCCAAGGGAGAACCAATGATTGGTGCCTCCATAACAATTAAAGGCAAGACCGGCGTTGGAGCAGTTACCGACATTGACGGTAAATTCTCGCTCAAGAATGTAAAAAAAGGAGATGTGCTTCGCATCACGTCTATTGGCATGGCCCCAGCTGAGGTCACATACCAAGGCAAGGAGCTCAAGGTAACACTTGAAGACGACTCAAATGCTCTCGATGAGGTCGTGGTGACGGCCCTCGGTATCAAGAAGGATGCCAAGAAGTTGGGCTATGCGGTAAGTACCATCGGCGCTGCAGACCTCACCAGGACTGGTTCGAGCAACATCGCCGCAGGACTCTATGGCAAGGCTTCCGGCGTGCGCATACAGTCGGCACCAGGTGGCGGCACGTCCGCTGTGTCTATATCTGTCCGTGGCCTTTCCTCTATCTCTGGCAACACTCAGCCTTTGATCGTGCTCGACGGTGTGCCTATCCACAACGGCAATGCCAACAACAACGGCTACTGGGATAGCCAGCGCATCGAGTCAAACGGTCTCGTGGACATCAACCCTGAGGACGTGGAGAACATCTCCATCCTTAAAGGCGCTGCCGCGTCGGCGCTTTATGGCTCAGAGGCCGCCAACGGCGTTGTGATGATTACCACGAAGAAAGGACAGAAGGGCGGCGGCACACACGTCGACTTCAGCGCCAACGTGAGCATCGACCGTGTGGCATACATGCCTGAGATTCAGAAAGAGTTTGGCCCAGGCTACGACAACTACGTCCTCGGTGACAACGACCAGAGCGCGTTGACTGGCTTCCGCACCACACGTATGGACCGCAACGGCAACCCTATCGTCACGCCCAACCGCGAGACATACTATTCTTACGGAGCACGTTATGACGCGAGCAAGAAGGTCACTTACTTCGATGGAACAGAGCGCGCGTTCACTCCAATCGACCACAACCAGTGGAACGACATCTTCCGCACGGGTGTTAACCAGACTTACAACCTCGCGTTGACAAACAGCACCGACCGCAACAACGTTCGTTTCTCTTACACCTACAACGATGTCCTGCCGATGCAGTACAACTCGAAGAACCGCAAGCACAACTTCAACTTGAGCGGCGAGTTTGACGTGACCAAGAACATTCAGTTGAACTATAGTGCCACTTACACGACGCAGTACATCAAGAACCGTCCGTACCGTATCTCGCGCCTTACCAACAACTACTCTGGTATGATGGGCGGCTTCACTGACGTGAAGTATATCCGCGAGCACACCGTGACAAGCGCTGGCTACATGAACTCCGTTGCCTTGATAAACGGCGGTACCGACCAGACGATGACTCCCGATGAGCAGTTCCTCTATTCCCCGATGGGTTCCACCTCATTGGTGAGCGAGTATTTCTGGAACATCTTCGGCAAGACTCAGGAGGAACAGCACAACCGTTTCATCGGCTCCGTGAACCCGACATGGCAGATCATCCCGGGCTTGAAATTGAGCGCGCGTATTGCCGCTGACCTCACGACCGACAAGACCGAGAACAAGAACAGCGCTGAGAACGCGCACTCGTTCTCTACCGACGGTCACTACACCGACTCTTACGGTCTGCAGAACTACCAGTACAAGATTGTATACGGCGATGCCATGTTGATGTTTGACAAGACATTTGCCGAGAAGCACAACATCATGGCCAACTTCGGTTGGAACGCACGCCAGGAGAACCTGTATCAGAGTGCCGTGAGCACACAGAACGGCTTGTTGCAGGAAAACTGGTTCGACCTTGCCGCCTCAGTAGGCACAAAGAATGCCAGCATGAACAAGCAGGAGCTGCTCCGCACGGGTATGTTCCTCACCGCAAGCTATGGCTATGACAACTGGGGATTCCTTGACGCGTCACTGCGCCAGGAGAAGACTTCCACACTCGCTAAGGGCCACAACTCATTCTGGTATCCATCAGTAAGCGCAAGCATCCTGTACACTGAACTTCTCAAGGACAAGCGTCCGAAGTGGTGGAACTATGGTAAGATTCGCCTGTCTTACGGTGTCGTGGGTAACGCCCCTGAGATTTACAAGGCCAACCTCGTGTTCAACGCCGAGACGCTGAACCGCGACAATTCTTACACATACATATATGTACCGACAAGCGTCGGCAACGAGAGCCTTACTCCTGAGAAGAAGCGTGAGTTTGAAATCGGTCTCGAGAACAAGTTCTTCAACAACCGCTTGGGCTTCGAGTTCAACTTCTACAGCAACGATATCAAGGACCAGATTCTTGAAACTTCGGCAGCCGCCTCAATGGGTGGCCGCAGCATGTGGATGAACGTGGGCGACTTGACCAACAAGGGTATCGAGTTCAGTGTGAACGGCACTCCTATCGTGAACAAGGATTGGCAGTGGGACGTCCGCGCCAACATCGCTTGGAACCAGAACAAGGTGAAGAAGCTCGCCGACGGTCTTGACCGCCTTGAGCACTGGAACACCGACGGTGCCGTGCGCCTTGAGTCGCACGTGGGTGAGCCTATGGGCGACTGGTACGCATGGTCTTGGAAGAGGGACGAGAAGACTGGCCAGTACCTCATCGGCTCTGACGGTCTGCGCATTGCCGACAAGACCGAGATGCACAAGGTGGGCAACGCCATGCCTAAGTTCACTGGTGGTTTCGGCACAAGCCTCAGTTACAAGAACTGGAGCCTCGACGTGAGCTTCGACTTCCGCATTGGCGGCGACGTGCTCAACTTGCCATGGCAGTATATGATGTCGGCGGGTAACATCAAGGAAGCCGTTGGCGTTCGTGATGCCAAGAGTGGTGGTATATTCTATTACAGCAAGACCGACAAGGTTACTGATAAGGCCAGCCTCGTGAGAGTGACCGACCAGAACGTCATTGCCAATTACCAGCGTGGCAAGACCATGATTGACGGCCACTATGTATGGGACAACGGTCTCATCCTGCCTGGCGTGAAGGAAGACGGAACACCAAACGACATCATCGTTACACAGTTCGAGGCCAACGACGGCCTTTACGGTTGGGGGGCAGCCGCCACGCAGAGCTACGAGGACGCCGTACAGAAGAACTCTTACGTCAAGTGCCGCGAGATCAGCTTGGCATACACCTTGCCGAGATCGCTCACCAAGAAGTTCGCTTGCAACAACCTTACGATTTCAGCATTCGCGCGCAACCCGTTCTATATCTACCGCTCAATGAAGTTGTTCGACTCTGAGACAACAGACGGTACAAACTGGATTTACCAGTCAATCATCGGCGGTTCTACGGCAAGTGCCCGCACGTTCGGTATCTCACTGCGTGCAAACTTCTAAACATAATATGTATCCAAAAGAGACATAAAACAAGAAAACGAAATGAAAAAGAATATATTTTCATCAATAGCGGTGGCGGGATTGGCTATCCTTACTCTTGGTGCTTGTTCTGATTCGGACTACACCGACAAGTACCAAAAGCCATCCACTACAAAGACTGCCACTGTGCCCGACGTATTCACAGCCGTGCTCGCCAAGGGCAACACATGGATGAACCCTATT
Organism: Prevotella sp.; assembly: GCA_036751585.1. Classification (GTDB taxonomy): domain Bacteria; phylum Bacteroidota; class Bacteroidia; order Bacteroidales; family Bacteroidaceae; genus Prevotella. Next base: position 11,869 of record DAIOUH010000010.1, read on the forward strand.
TATTACCGCTATTATTGCCAGATGTCAACATCGGGAATGTACTCGGGCATCTTTGGCAGTTCAAACGGCAAGGGTCGTTTCATGGGTGCCGGTGAAGCGCGTTACAACGACCGTTGGAAGGAGTTCTACGACATGCTCACGCAGTATCGTCTCCTCCAGAAGACTTACAACGAGCTGAGCGATGAGCAGAAAGCTAACAATGAGGTGTTCCTCGTTCTTTCGCGCACGTTGATTGACGCGCAGCTTCACGAGATGCTGTCACTTTTCGGCAGTGTTCCTTTCAGCGGCTCTGGCACGCTTTGGGAGAACAGCGACTATGCTGGCTCAAAGGAGAAAGACGTGTATGATAGCGACACAGAACTCTACAAGCAGATTCTCGCCGACCTGAAAGACGCCGGCGACTACTTCGCCAACGGCGGCCCCAATGCTGTGGCAAAGTCAAGTCTCAAGAACAAGGACTATACACATGCTGCCGGTGACGTCACGTTGTGGCAGAGATACATCAACTCACTGCGTCTGCGCATCGGACTTCACCTTGCCACGAATGGTGACCTCGTGGCTGAGGGTAAGGCGGCAATAGCCGACGTGCTCAACAACCCAAGCAAGTATCCTGTCATCGAAAGCAATGACGAGAACATGGGCGTTGACCCAAACACGAACACAGACACATTCAACTTCGGCAAGTCGCTCTCGCAGGCCCTTCACGGAGGATACACGCCGTCTCAGGCTTATCTTGACGCCATGAACCTTCCGGCAAACGGCAAGCCCGATGCCAACACCGACCCACGTATCACAGTGTTGCTCGACCCGAACCCCGATGGCGAGTACATCTCTTATGATGTGACAAAGTCGAACCAGGAGATTTCCAACATCGCTTTGGCGAAGCAACAAGAATACGTAAAGCGTGGCATTACGGGTGCTGGTTACTATTGCACGCTCGACTCTACCGCCTATGCTGGTGTCCAGGAGTATGATGGCAACCAAAACACCTTCGGCCTGTGGATTGGCGCAGCCGAGGTTAGCCTGTCGAAGGCAGAAGCCTATCTCATGGGCTATGGCGTGGGCGCTGATGCTGCGAAGGCTAAGGAGTGCTTTGTGAATGGCATTAAACAGTCGACCGACTACTATTGGAACGTTAAGACCACAAGCTCGTTCTTCGACCCAAAGAATCCTAACGACAGTTACCGCAGCCACCGTGAATGCGTGAAGCCGTCTGACGCGGCAATCTTGGCGTATGCCAACAGAGTTTGGCAGCCAACGCAGAAAGCCGTTGACACGCAGCTTTGGCTCAACTACAGCTGGACCAACACGCTTGAGGCTTGGAACGTGACACGTCGCACAGGCTATCCAGAGGTTACTTTCTCAGAGGACGGCATCACGACAAACTATCCATTGCCAGCCAACCGCCTGCCTTATCCAAGCGATGAGCAGAACTACAACCAGACAAACTGGAAGAATGCCGTGGACAAGTATTACGACAGCAGTGATACCTATGGCTACTACACCAAGCTGTTCTGGGCAAAGGACAACTACTATAAGTTGAGCGGTGTGAAGCAGTAATTTAACCATATCCTTAACCAAGGGTATTTACATACAAACCATTAAAAAAGCGAAGCTCCCTATGAGAGAGCTTCGCTTTTTTAATGGTTGATAATGTGCTTATTATGAGCTGGTTATGATGTCGCAGTCATGTGCCGTCGGCTCCACGCTTGGCATCTATATGCGTCAGAGACTGCGCTCCTCAAACTGCTCTATCATGGCGCGCCATTCGGGTGTGAAGTCGACCTTCTCGCCCTTCGTGGTGTCGTAGAGCACCATGACGGTCTCTCCGATGCATTTCACCTCTCCGTCCTTGCCCACGAGCTGCTGGCGGATGGTGAAGCTGCTGTGGCCTATGCGCGTGATGGCCGATTGCACCGTCACCTCGCCTTCCTTGGTGTAGACCTGGTGCATGAAGTCGGCCTCAAGGTGCACCGTGACGATGGCGAGCTTGCCCACGAGACCCGGGCACACGGTGCGGAAGTATTCCATCTTTGCCGTGTCGTAAAACTGGAAGTACATAGTGTTGTTCACGTGCCCGAAGGCGTCGGCGTCCATCCACCGCAGCTGGATGTCCATGGAGTGGTGGTAATTGATTTTAATGTTGTGGTCTATCATTTGTTTTCTGTGATTATTTTCTTGCCTTCTTTCACGGCTTCCATGTTTAGAGGTATTAAGTCGTGGTGTCGTTGTGGTAGAATCTTCAACAAGGCTTTTTCCAGGGCTTCGTCCGGTATGAATGGCACCACGTGGAGCAGCCCGCCCAGCACAATCATGTTGAACACTTTGTTGTTGTTCATCTCTGCGGCCTTTGCCATTGCGTCTATGCGGTATGTCCTAATGTCGTGCCGCGATGGTGGGTTCACTATGCCGTTGCCATCGTAGATGAGCATTCCGCCCTTTTTCACCTTAGGCAAGAACTTGTCGAGCGAAGGCTGGTTGAGCACTATCGCGATGTCGTATGTGGAAAGTATCGGCGAGGAAATGCGGTCGTCGCTGATGATTACTGTGACGTTGGCCGTGCCGCCTCTTTGCTCAGGGCCGTAGGCTGGCATCCATGTCACCTCCTTGCCGGCCACAAGTCCGCCGTAGGCAAGAATTTTGCCCATGGAAAGTACGCCTTGGCCTCCAAATCCACTAATGATAATCTCTTTTTTCATTTTCAGTGAGTTAAATGCCGGTAGTGTCTTTAAGGTCGCCTTTCTTGTAGTGTTCAAGCATGTGCTCCTCCAGCCATTTGTTGGCGTTGACCGGTGACATTTTCCAGCCGCTTGAGCATGTGGATACTATTTCCACGAGCGATGCTCCCTTGCCTTCCATAGCCGATTGGAAAGCCTTGCGTATGGCTTTCTTGGCCTTGCGTATGGAGACCACGTTTTCCACGCTTTGCCTGCTCACGTAGCACGTGCCGTCGAGCGTGGCTGCCATGTCGGTGATGTTGAGCGGGTAGCCGTTGATTTTAGGGTCTCGGCCATAGGGACACGTGCTTGTCTTCTGGCCGATGAGCGTCGTGGGTGCCATTTGGCCGCCGGTCATGCCGTATATGGCGTTGTTGATGAATATGATGGGTATGTTCTCCCCACGGTTGAGCATGTGGAGAGTCTCCGCGGTGCCTATCGCGGCAAGGTCGCCGTCGCCTTGGTAGGTGAAGACCAACCTGTCGGGCCAACAACGCTTGATGCCCGTTGCCACCGCTGGCGCGCGCCCGTGTGCCGCTTCTTGCCAGTCTATGTCGATATATCTGTAAGCGAACACGGCACATCCCACGGGGCTCACGCCCACGGTCTTGTCGGCCATGCCCATCTCTTCTATTATCTCCGCCACTAACTTGTGCACCACGCCATGCGAGCACCCTGCGCAGTAGTGCATTGGCGTGTCGTTCAAGAGTCTTGGCTTGGTGTAGACAAGGTTTTCGGGTGTTATAATGTCATTTTGCATGATTACGCAATATGTTCAGTTCTTCTTCTATTTCGCTTGGGTCTGGCACTATTCCGCCTTGCCTTCCGTAGTGTTTCACGGGAACTCGTCCATTAACGGCCAGGCGCACGTCGTCTATCATCTGGCCAGCGTTCATCTCGGCCACGAGTATGCCCTTACAGTGACCGCAAAGTTCGGCGATTTGCCTCTCTGGGAATGGCCAAAGCGTGACAGGACGGAAAAGTCCGGCCTTGATGCCGTCCTCGCGGGCGAGCTCCACGGCTTTCTCGGCTATTCTTGCCATACTTCCAAATGCGACCACGACGTATTCGGCATCGTCCATGCAGATGGCCTCGAAGCGCGTTTCCTTGTCTTTGCACTCTTGATACTTCTTTTGCAGGTGAACGTTGCGCTCCTCCATCACCTCAGGCTTGAGCTCCAAAGACGTGATGACGTTTGGCTTGCGCCCCCCAATCCTGCCAAACGATGCCCATGGGTATCTCTTCATCACCTCTTCGTCGGTGAGCCTTGGCTTTTGTGGCGGCAACACCACCTTTTCCATCATTTGGCCTATCACGCCATCGGATAGAATCATGACGGGGTTGCGGTAGCGGAAAGCCAGGTCGAAAGCCAGGTCCATGAAGTCTGCCATTTCCTGTACGCTGTCAGGGGCGAGCACGATGACATTGTAGTCGCCGTTGCCTCCGCCTCGCGTTGCTTGGAAATAGTCGCCTTGCGATGGCTGGATGGTGCCAAGGCCCGGGCCACCGCGCTGCACGTTTACAATCACTCCCGGAATCTCGGCACCGGCCATGTAGCTTATGCCTTCCTGCATGAGGGCTATGCCAGGAGAAGAACTTGTGGTGAACACTCGCTTGCCGGAACCACCGCCTCCGTAGAGCATGTTGATTGACGCCACTTCGCTCTCTGCCTGGACTACGGCCATGCCAGTCGTCTCCCAAGGCTTTAGCATAGTCAGCGTTTCTATTATTTCGGTCTGTGGGGTTATCGGGTACCCAAAGTATGCGTCGGCACCGCATCTGATGGCGGCATGGGCCAATGCCTCGTTGCCTTTCATCAGCAAAACTTCTTGTTGATCCATAGCTGTTTCTTATACCTTCTTGCGGTAAACCGTTATACAACCGTCGGGGCAGACCACAGCGCACGAGGCGCATCCTGTGCAACGGTCGGCGTCGAGGCTTGGCTGTGCATATTGGTAGCCGTGAACATTGATTTTCATGCGTGCCAGTTCGACAGCCCCGACAGGGCAAGCGACAACGCATTCAGCGCAGCCTTTGCAACTGTCGGTATTGACGACTATGGCACCTTTCATTTTAGCCATGATAGTTTATGGATTATAATAGTCGCGGCAATAGAAGGCCACGATGTCCTCGGTCATCTGCCTGGCATATTTTGCAGGGCCGTTAGGGTTAAGCTCTTCGGCACGCATATAGCATTCAATGGCCTGTTTCCAGTCTTGTCGGCTCCTGTACTTGTTGCCTTTATCGTACCATTCCTTGTCGCTCAGCTCTTTCGTCATCACACTCTGTAGAGCAGGCCGTTGATGAGGTCGTCCTTGGCTATGGCCTTGATGCGCACGTGGAGCTTCTTGCCCGTGGCGTTGCGCGGGATCTGCTCGATGAAGCGGTAGAAGCGCGGACGCTTGAAGTTGGCGATGTCGGGTGAGTCCTTGCAGAACTGGTCGAGGTCCTCGGGCTTGAGGGTGTGGCCAGACCTTACAACGTAAGCCGTGACCACCTGTCCGCGCATCTTGTCGGGCACCGATGTCACGATGCAGTCTTTCACCTTCGGGTGCTTGTTGAGCACCTCCTCGATCTCGGTTGGGTAGATATTTTCGCCCGACGAGATTATCATGTCGTCCTTGCGGCCGAGAATGGTGATGTATTGGTTCTTGTCCCACGTGGCGAGGTCGCCCGTGTAGATGAACCCTTCGTGGTACTTGCTCTTTGTCTCCTTCTCGTTGTTGAAATACCTGTAAGGCGACTTGGCTGGCGAGCATATTATCACCTCGCCGATTTCCTGGCCGTCCATCGCCACCACGTCATCTGGTTCAGCCTTGTGGTCATCGTATACCTTTACCACGCGCACGTCATCGTCGACCATCGACGCTCCTGCCGTGCCGGCGTACTCTGGCAAGTCGAACGGGCGGAGGAAGGTGTTCCACAGTGTCTCCGTGGTGCCGTAGCCATTGTAGATGTTTGGCGTGAGCACTCTCTGATAGCGCAGGCATGCCGAGCGCTCCAGGGGCGATCCCATGGTGATGATGCCTGATAGGGAAGAAAGGTCGTAGGCGTTTTTCTCTTGCGCGTCGGCGAGTTCCTCAAGTACGGTAGGTACGCCTATGACGAAAGTGATGTGGTAGCGCGACACGTAGCGCAGCGTGTTCACGGCGTCAAACTTGTTCATCACCACGAGCGTGCCGCCAGCGTAGAACGTTGGGCACGGGCCACCGCAGTGGATGCCGCCACGATGGAACCATGGCGTGGTGTTCATCGTCACGTCGCGGAAGCTCATGGGGAAGTGAATCATGATGTCGTGGGCGGACAGCACCTCGTTGATTGACGTCAATGGCACACCCTTTGGTCTGCCCGTAGTGCCGGAGGTGTAGAGGCGCGTGGTCTCCTCATAGATATTGGCAGGCTCATTGACCACAGGCTCGCGGTTGGACGCCACGTCCACGTAATCGTGGTAGGAGACGACGCTCATGTCGGTGAGACCGTCGGTGACGATGAGGCGCTTGGGCTGTATGCCGCTTGTCTTCACGGCTTGGAGCACCGTGTCCTTGCGCTTGCTGTCGAAGATTATGACTTTCGGCTTAGAGTCTTCCAGGTTGTGCACAAGCTCGCCGGCACTCAGGCGGAAGCTCACGGGCGACATCACGCCGTGAATCTTCTGTGTGGACACATAGGCAAAGGCAAACTCAGGGCAGTTTTGCGTCATCACCATCACCACGTCGCCACTCTCGAAGCCATCTTCAAGCAGCGTGTTGGCAAAGCGGTTCACCTCGTTGTTGAGTTCCTTGTATGTCCATTGGCGGTTGGAGTAGGGGTCAATCATGGCCAAACGGTCATAGTAGCGACGCACGTTGCGGTTGAACCCTTCAATCCACGTGTAATGAGTCTCGAATAATTTTCTTAAAGTCTCGTTTTTTTTGTTCATTTCTATATTCTGTTCGTTACCTGTTATGTTCTTTTCGCGAACAAAGGTACCGCTACTGAAATAGAAATTGGCGGCAAGAGCCTTGTAATATACCGAAATGTAGTTTTGTAAGGATGAATTGTCGTTACTTGCCCAGCCATTCGCACACTTCCTTGCGATGTGTGCGGCTCACTATTATTTCCGGGCTTGCGTCTCCGTACAGTTCGAGGCGAATCCTGCCATTGGCAAGATGTGTGAATCCTCTCACCTGCTCTTTTGGGACGATATACTTGCGGTTCACTCGCATGAAGGCCTTTGGGTCGAGTTGCGTGTCGAGTTGCTCAAGGGTCAGGTCGAGCGTGAACGACGCTCCGTCGATGAGGTGGAGATAGGTAGACTTGTTTTCAGAAGCCACGTATCGCAGCGTTGGCGCGTAGACGCGTCGCTCGCCCGTCGCCGTCTTCACGAGGAAGTCGTGGCGGTGCTGGCTGCCATACGTGCATGGCGCGGTAGACGTGCCAGCGTCGTGCCTGGCGTTTCTTATGAGAGGCATTGTCTTTTTTATGGCCTTGGCCAATGCGCGCTCGTCGATGGGCTTGAGCAGATAGCAGAGGCTGTTGTGCTTGAAGGCTTCGAGGGCGTAGTCCTTGTGGGCGGTGGTGAAAATCACGGGGATGTCGTCGGGGGCGTAGTCGAGAGCCTCGAACACGAGGCCGTCGCCCAGGCGGATGTCGGCGATGATGAGATCCACGTCTTGGTGGTAGGAAAAAAACGCCTTGCCCGATTCCACAGATGTCAGCGGCCCCACCACCTCATGGTCAGGGTTGATGGCGGCGATGTGGTGGCGGAGGAGCCGGTAATGGTATGGGTCGTCCTCGAAGACGACGATGCTCAGTGGCAAGTCGTTTTCCGTTGGCCTCTTTCGCCAGTCGTGTAGCTCTGTGTGGTTGTCTGTCTCCATGCCTTATGGTGTTGTGCCTTGTGGTGTTTGGTGCTTAAAGAAAAAGGGGGACGGCACACATGGCGTGACCGTCCCCCAATGCTTTCTCCTATCACTTAGCAGTGTTTGCGGGTGTAGAGGTCGAGGTTGTCGGAAGGCTTGAATACCAGCTTCTCGTGAGCCTCAATAGTGATTTTCTCCTTTGTGCGTGGGTTGATACCCGTGCGCTCAGGCACTTGCTTGACATAGAATCGACCGAAGTCGGGCAAGGCAAGCTCCTTGTCGCCCTTGGTGAGGTTGTCGGCAATGACACCGAGAACGGTGTTGAGGCACTTTGCGGCGTCAGCTTTTGACACTTGCGCGCGCTCGGCGACCTGGGCTATAAGTTCTGTTCTGTTCATTGTGATATAAAAATGTGATTATTGTTGTTCCTGTTAATAAGCGAATAGAGGATACTTGCTCATCGTGGCGTTCACCTTCTCGCGCACGCTCTTTATTACCTTGTCGTTTTCAGGGTCGGCGAGCACCTCGTCTATGAGGTCGGCGATGAGGTGCATCATGTCTTCCTTGGCTCCGCGAGTGGTCATGGCGGCGGTGCCGAGCCTGATGCCCGATGTCTGGAACGCCGAGCGCTCATCGTAAGGCACCTTGTTCTTGTTCACCGTGATGTCAGCAGCCACGAGCGCGTTTTCCGCCACCTTGCCCGTGAGGTCAGGGTACTTGGGCCTAAGGTCGAGCAGCATGGAGTGGTTGTCGGTGCCACCGGAGACGATGGCGAAGCCCTTGCCGATAAGGTCTTGCGCGAGCACGGCGGCGTTGGCCTTGACCTGCTTGGCATATTCTATCCACGAGGGCTGGAGGTTCTCGTAGAAGCCCACCGCCTTGGCGGCGATGACGTGCTCGAGCGGTCCGCCCTGGTTGCCAGGGAAAACGGCGGAATTGATGAGCTGGCTCATCTTCTTCAGTTCGCCTTTCTTCGTGCGCAACCCCCAAGGGTTGTCGAAGTCCTTGCCCATTAGGATGACTCCTCCACGTGGGCCGCGAAGGGTCTTGTGGGTCGTCGTCGTCACGATGTGCGCGTATTTCACGGGGTTTTTCAGCAGTCCGGCGGCGATAAGTCCGGCAGGGTGCGCCATGTCTATCATGAGCAGCGCGCCCACCTCGTCGGCAATCTTACGCATGCGCTCATAGTCCCATTCGCGACTGTAAGCCGAACCGCCGCCGATGATGAGCTTTGGCTTGTTTTCCAGGGCGAGGCGTTCCATCTCGTCGTAGTCCACGCGCCCGGTCTCACGGCAGAGGGTATAGCCAATGTGGTGGTAGAGTATGCCGGAGGTGTTGACGCTGGCACCGTGGGAGAGGTGGCCGCCCTGATCGAGATCGAGACCCATGAAGGTGTCGCCAGGCTTGAGCACGGCGAGCAGCACGGCTTGGTTGGCTTGCGCGCCGGAGTGGGGCTGCACGTTGGCAAACTCGGCGCCGAAGAGACGCTTCACGCGGTCGATGGCAAGTTGCTCCACTTGGTCAACCACCTGGCAACCGCCATAGTAGCGCTTGCCCGGGAGACCTTCGGCATATTTGTTGGTGAGGTAGCTGCCCATGGCAGCCATTACCTCGTCGGAGACAAAGTTCTCGCTGGCGATGAGCTCCATTCCCCTGAGCTGACGCTGGTGCTCCTGCTCTATGAGCTCGAAAATCTTGGTGTCTTGCTGCATATTCGTCCTGATTATTGTTAGGTTAATACTATTTGTCGGGTCACACCAACGTCACCTCGTCGATTCGCTGCTCCTTGTCGCAGTAGTGGCACCTGACGAGACCCTTCGCCTTGTCGACGCTGAAATATGTCTTCATGGGTTCATTATTGGTGATGCACTTTGGGTTGTTGCACTTCACTATGCCGTGCAGCTCCAAGGGAGTCTCCACGCGCTTCTTTTCCACCACGGTGTAGTTGTGTATGGTGTTGAGCACGATGTTTGGGGCTACCACCGATAGGCGGTTTATCTCATCGTCGGTGAAATACTTGTCGGCGATTTTTATTATGCCTTTCCTCCCCATCTTGCTTGACGGGAGGTTGTAGCCAATGGTGACAGGCGTGTTGATTTCCTCAAGGCGCAGCAACTTCACCACTTGGTATGTCTTGTCGGCTGGAATATGATCGATGACGGTGCCGTTCTCAATGGCGGCGACCTGAAGTTCTTTCTTTGACATGGTGTCTTGATTTTGTTTTCCTCGTTCTCACTCTAAGATGGTCTTGTCGTTCTTTATCTCGTCGAGTGTTATGCCGAGACAGTGGCAATAAATGGCCTCGCGGGCGAAGAGTCCGTTCTTGGCCTGCTGTATGTAGTAGGCGTGTGGGTTGTCGTCCACGTCGTAAGCAATCTCGTTGACCCTTGGCAGTGGGTGCATGATCTTCATGTTGGGTTTTGCCTTGCCGAGCATGGAATTGCGGAGGATGTAGACGTTCTTCACGCGCTCATATTCCATGAGGTCGGAGAACCTCTCCTTTTGCACGCGTGTCATATATAATATGTCGGCGTCGGCAATCTCTTCCTCGGTGAACTCGGCGTGCTCCACGTAGCGTATGCCGTTGGCGGCGCAATAGTCCTTGTACTCTTGCGGCATGGCGAGCTCTTTCGGGGCTATGAAGTGGAACGTGGGGTTGAAGTGGCGCATGGCCATGATGAGCGAGTGGACGGTTCGCCCGTATTTCAAGTCGCCCACGAGATAGATGTTGAGGTTTTCGAGGGTGCCTTGTGTCTTGTAGATGCTGTAGAGGTCGAGCAGGCACTGTGAGGGGTGCATGTGGGCTCCGTCGCCAGCGTTGACGATAGGCACGGGGGCAATCTCTGATGCATACTGCGCCGCGCCCTCGATGAAGTGGCGCATCACGATGATGTCGGCGTAGTTGCTCACCATGAGGATGGTGTCCTTGAGCGTCTCGCCTTTGGTGGTGCTTGAGGTCTTGGCATCGGAGAAGCCAATGACGCGGGCTCCAAGGCGGTTGGCCGCTGTCTGGAACGACAGCTGTGTACGGGTTGAGGGTTCAAAGAAAAGGGTGGCTACGACCTTGCCCTTGAGAATCTCACGATTGGGATGACGCTCAAACTCTTCTGCCATTTGGAGGAGGTAGAGGAGCTGTTGCTTGTCGAGGTCGGCAATCGTGACAAAATTACGTTTTTCCATTACAGTGGGTTGTATTTGCGGAATTGTTCTAATGCAAAGATACGAAGAAAAACGAAAAGACTTAAGCTTTGAGGGTTTTATTTGCAAAATATTTTTCAATGCCGATAAACAGGCGTTACGCCGTTGAGGAGGCGGCTAAACACCGCTGTCGTGAAGCGGCGATAAAAAACCATGGAATCTTTTATGTGTTTTATTTTGCTTAAATCATAAATTGGAGTAACTTTGCCGTGATTTTGAATGAATGAGTATGTCTTACGTTAAAGTTAACAAGAAGGGTAAAGCGCTATTGTCGCTTGCCAATGTTATAGTTTGTGTCGCGCTCGTCTTTTGCGTGTCCACTGCTTGGGCGCAAAAGCCATCAGCCGGCAAACCCGCCGCGAAGCCTGCGACTGAGGCTTCTTCCACGGTTAAGTCCCAACCATCGACCGCTCAAGCTGATACTACCGCGTCGACCGCTGATGACGCCGCAGCCGACTCGCTCATGGATGCCGACAGCACGGCTGCCACGGCAGACCTCGATGGCGATGCCGGTATGCCGGCAGAGGAAGGACAGGGCTTCTACAAGTCACTCAAGACAAAGTTTATCGAGGGAAACGCCGGTTTCATGTCGTTTGTGGCACTGGCGTTGGTTTTGGGCCTTGCTTTCTGCATAGAGCGCATCATCTATCTCAGCCTTTGTGAGATAGACGCCAAGAAGTTCATGGCTGATCTCAGCAAGCACGTTGAGGCTGGCGACATCGAGGCAGGAAAGGCACAGTGTCGCGACACTCGCGGCCCTGTGGCGTCGATATGCTATCAAGGCTTGGAGCGCATAGGTGAGAAGATGGACAACATAGAGCGGAGCGTCGTGAGCTACGGCTCAGTGCAGGATGCCAATCTCGAAAAAGGATGCTCCTGGATAACGCTCTTCATCGCAATGGCGCCGTCGCTCGGATTCCTTGGCACCGTGGTGGGAATGGTCATGGCGTTTGACCAGATACAGACGGCTGGCGACATAAGTCCGACAATTGTCGCGGCGGGCATGAAGGTGGCGCTTATCACGACCATCTTTGGCATAATAGCGGCACTTATACTGCAATTGTTCTACAACTATATATTATCCAAGATAGACCACCTCACCTCACAGATGGAAGAGTCGGCGATAACGCTCATGGACGTAATCGCCAAATACAAGAAAGCCAACAAGGAGGGCTGATTTATGACGACTGATTATAGAAAGCTGCCCTCACGGGTGCTCTACGTGTTGTGTGGCATCACGGTGCTGGTGTTCGCCCTTTTCTGGCTCGTCGGGTTTGACAGGCCTTATGAGGACGACGGCAACTTCAGCGCGCCGCTATTCACTGACGTGTTACTCGTGTTCATGCTTTTGCTCACGGCAGGGGCCATCGGCGTGGCCGCTTGGTCGGCGATAAGGAGCGGCAAGGTGAGTGGGGGAGGAGACCGCGTGGTCAACAATATTCCCGTGAGGAAGATTGGGTTGGCCGTAGCGACGGGCACGGTGGTGATGCTTCTCTTGACATTTTTGCTCGCCTCATCGGACCCGATGAAAATTAATGGCCTAAACTATACCGACAAGTTTTGGCTTAGGGCTTCTGGCATGTTCGTGTCCACGTCTTTGGTGATGATATTAGTCGCCATCGCCGCGGTTGTCTATGGAGCCACAAAATACATCCGTAAGCCATGATGCTCAAGCGTAAATCACGGCGTGTGCCAGGGTTGAACACCACTTCTACGGCTGACATATCGTTCATGCTTCTCATCTTCTTCCTTGTCACGACCAACATGGACATAGACAAGGGCTTGAGGCGGCAGCTTACCCCGACGGGCAAGGACGACGTGCAGCAGTCGTTCGTGGAGAAAGGCACGACGATGAAGCTCACCATCAACGCCCAAAGCCAGTTGTCGCTCGACGACAAGCCTTTTCCCGTGGGCAAACTGCGCTACGAGGTCGAGAATTTCGTTAACAGGGTGGGCAAGCGCCATCTCATCACTGTCAGCGTGGACCCACAGGCGAGTTATGACGCTTATTTCGCCATGCAGCAGGAACTTGTAGCTGCTTATCGCAGCCTGCGAGAGCAAACGGCGTTGAGGCTTTTCGGAAACCATTACGCGGCGTTGTCGCAGACGCAGCGTGACAAGGTGAAGGACGAATGCCCACAACGAATAGCCGAACAATACAATGGAAAAGGAGGCGAACAATGAGAATGTTTCAACGGAGGAGGCATGAGGTGCCAGGGCTTAACACTGCGTCGCTGCCAGACCTTATATTCACGGTGCTATTCTTCTTCATGATAGTCACGCACATGCAGAAGGAAACCGTAAAGGTGAAGTTTCGCACGCCACAGGGTACCGAACTCACACGACTGACCAAGAAGACTTCGGTGACATATATCTATATCGGTCGTCCCACTGCCGAACTTCGCAAGGTGTACGGCAGCTCCACGCGAATACAGCTCAACGACAAGTTCATATCCCCTTCGGAGGTGGCTGATTATGTAGCTGCCGAGAAAAACCGTATGTCGCCCGAGGACCAAGAGCAGATGACGGTGTCGATTAAGGCAGACCGTGGCACGAGAATGGGAATAATAAGCGATGTGAAGCAAGCACTAAGGGAAGCAAAGGCTTACCGCATAAACTATTCTGCCACCGACAAGCGACAACATGGCGTGGAACAATAGTCTTTGCTTTTACACAAATCGAACGGTTTTGTGCTATTTGGGGCATCTTGTGGGTAATATTAAAACATAACGGCTTAAAAAAGTTGCAGATTATTAGAAAAGTTCGTAACTTTGCCGTGTTATTAAAAGATATTCTAAATATAATGGCACGTCAAGTTATTGATGCATTAGACAAAAAAATCCTGCAACTTATTCAGAGTGACGCCCGTATACCATTTCTTGAGGTGGCAAGGGCGTGCAATGTCAGTGGTGCCGCTATCCATCAGCGCATCCAGAAACTCACTTCCCTTGGCATCATCAAGGGTTCGCAGTTTATCATAGACCCAGAGAAGATCGGCTATGAGACATGCGCTTACGTGGGTTTGTATCTCAAGGATCCAGAGAAGTTTGACCAGGTGGTAGAGAAGTTGCGCCAAATACCTGAGGTGACGGAATGTCACTACACCACAGGCGGTTTCGATATGTTTATCAAGATATTCGCCCACAACAACCACGACCTTCTCAACATTATCCACGACAAGCTTCAGCCATTGGGCCTTTCACGATCGGAGACAATCGTGAGCTTCAATGCGGTCATCGACCGTCAGTTGCCGATAGACTTCGCGGCTCAATCTGCTGTTGACGATAACCAGAGCTTGTAGGCGGCGTGCCAGAATCGTGACACAGGCCTGCCGAAGACCGTCTCCGCTGGAAACGTTTTGGCGAAATGAAGATTGCGGTAAGTCTCAAGAAGATATTGCCGCCAAAGGGGAAGATGAGAAAAGTCGTACCTGTCGTCATGGAAGCCAAAGTTGCCAGCTTTCAAAATTTCCCCAAGTAGCATATTGCCTATCTCGGGATTAGGCTCGCAAAGCAGCTTTTCCTGTTTTAGCCCCAATATGTCGCGCATGATGAACATCACCGCGGCGGTGAACTTTCGCATGTTCATGTGCTTGACATTGGCCATGATGCCTTTGTCAATCGTGGGCATTGAACCAAGAAGGTAATAGAAGTCTATCACCTGCCTGAAGCCCAACCCCTCGAAGAAGAAGTGGTGCATCATGTGTGACAGTTGGAAAATGCAGTCAAATTCGGGACTGAGCCTCCCGATCTCGCCCAAGCCGTCGGGTAACACAGCCTTGTTGCCGAACTGTTTGGCCTTTTCCCTCTTGAAATATTTTCGCAGCCGCCACTCATAGAAAAGGTTTCCCATGAATGAAGGCACGTAATGCGCTTCCACGGGTGTGCGCAGTCCTTTCACGTCTATGTGGTGATAGCCTATGACAGCCTCTGGGTCGTGTTGGCGTGCCCAATGTATCACTTGCTTTGTTGAAGCCATCGTCCACAAGTCGATGTCGCCAGGCTCACGCATATATGGGTCTGGATACAGCAAGGCGTTGGCTTGGCCTTTCATCACCACGCTATCCAAGCCCGTTTCCTTTTTAAATACTTTCGTGATAAAGTCGGCATCGCGGTATACTTGCACGTTTGTCCTCTTTATAGCCGACAAAATGGCCAACCAACGTCCCAATTGCTCAGCGTTGGGGTGTGGATCAGAGCTTTTAAGTCTTTTGATGCCGCGGAATAATACACCACGTATGCATTGACTCGTGCCGAACTTGAACAGTCCGTCCCAGTCGATGTCGTGGATTGAGGTTGGCAGTTCTGCCTCATCGTGAAGGCTGAAGCGAAGAAAGTCGAGATAGGCTTTTGTCTTTTTGTCCATGATCATTCTTTAGGTTCCATAGCGTGAACGCGAAACCTTCGTGTTGTCGCCGTTCCACTTCTTGCCACTGTTTGGAGTTAAACTCGGGGAAGAACGTGTCGGCATCCTTAGGTTCTTGGTCCACTAACGTGATATACATTCGGTTGGCCAACGGCATGGCCGCGCGATAAAGTGTGGCACCGCCGATAATGAACACTTCTTCGGCGTTGTCTTTTTTGTCTTGCGAGCATAGACTTAATGCCTCGTCGAGCGAGGCGCATACCTCGCAACCTGGCAAGGAGTGGAGCGTGGTGCTCACTACGATGTTGCGACGCCCTGGTAGCGCACCGTGTGGCAGCGACTCGTAGGTATGCCTTCCCATTATGATGGCGTGCCCCCATGTGACGCTCTTGAAATGGGCGAGATCTTCTGGCAGATGCCATGGCAGCGAGCCGTCGCGACCTATAGCGCGGTTGCGCGCCATGGCAACGATGATGCTGACGAAGGGACGTGTGAGCTTTTTATTTTCCATTCTTGTGGGTAGAGGTTGTTGGCTCGTTGGCCTATGTTTTTCACGAATCCCAAGGGTTGTTGGCGATAAGTGACTATGGTAAAGCCACGAGGCGAGCCCGTGGGCAGGGTGACGCTCTCTTTTCGCAAGTAGTTGACAGCTTGTGTGAAGTCGAGTTCCGCTTGTGGAAATGCCGACTTGTTGAGAGCTGTGCTTAGCGCGAGCGACGTGTCAGGTATGATGTCCTTGCCCTTTCTCATGCCCAATTCCACGCCCGCGTGGATTACGTGTAGCGGTTTGGCAACATTATTATATATGTTAATCCACCGTGAAGGTATGGCCCTGAGGCTGTCTTTCGCCTCCACTATGTCAAAGTCGCCAACCAACCATTTGTCTAAGTCGGAGGGTTTCCTCTTTCCCTTGCCTTTGCCTTCGGTCGTTATAGTCTTGCCGTTCCTGACGTTGCCGTCTTTTCTCAGCACTGCCATGAACAGTCCTTCTCCTCGTGTGCGTCCAGGGATGAACCGATAGCATGGCACCGAGCCGATGAGTGGTCCCGTGATATTCCATTCCGTCGGAACGTCCAAGCTGATGGCTTCCGCTCCGAGGTTGTCGATAATCCATTGTATGTTTTCCTCGTCCTCATGGGCGTTGAAGGTGCAAGTGGAATAAATGAGCGTGCCACCAGGCTTCAGGCATGGCCAAATGTCTTCTATGATTGAGCGTTGAAGCAGTTGGCACTTCTCCACGTTCTGCGTGCTCCATTCCTCAATGGCGCCAGCGTCCTTGCGAAACATGCCTTCGCCGGAACAAGGCACGTCGGCTACCACGACATCAAACGAAAGTTTGGCCTTTTTGTAGTCATGAGGAAAATTATTTGTCACGATGACATCAGGATGACCAAACTTCTGCATGTTCTCCTTGAGCACGCTTGCCCTCGGCTTCATGGGCTCATTGCTGAAGAGCAGACTTCCTTTGGGCAGGATGGAACGCAAGGCGGTTGACTTGCCGCCTGGGGCTGCGCAAATGTCAGCGGCAAGCAAGGCCTCATTTTGTATGATGCCGCGTTGCAGGCATTGCCTTATGGCTTCTGTTATGAACATTGATGACGCTTCTTGAACATAATACAGGCCAGCGTGGAGCAGTGGGTCGAAGGTGAACGCGGGGCGGTCCGTGAGCCAATATCCCCATTCGCACCAAGGCACTTGCTCGCAACCGTCAAGGCCGTCGTGGGTCTTGAATGGGTTAAGACGCACGCTCACTGGCGCTTCTTGAGCCAGTCCGTTCTCCAAGGTGGAGTATAGCGAGTCGCCCATAAGCTGGCGAGTATATTCTGCGAAATCCTTTGGTATCATGGTCTTGTCTTGATTCCGTATGCCGACAAGGGCACCGCGTGGTTGTGGTCGTTGAGATAGTAGCGCGTGCCAAGCTTGTAGGCTGGATTGGCAAGCGACAGGCTGTCAAGATTCACTTTAGTCTTGATGCCACCAATCGAGAGCATTGTCGGGAACACTGAAGCGTTAGACTCAACGCCCTTGTTCAGGTTGTGCTTCAACGCTGTTATGATTGACGGATACAAACGGTCGTATCTTTCCGAAGTCCAAACCATCAATGGCACGTCGGTGTCGTAGGTTGACGGACGTGGTGAGGCGTGGAGAAACAGTTTGCGATTGTCATCGAATATGTTCTCGCCGTGGTCAGAGGTATAGAGCAGTGCCGACACGCAGCCTTGGCTTCTGAGCATGGAAATGAGGTTCGTAAGGAAACGGTCGGTCTCCAGGATGGTATTGTCGTAAGCGTTGATCAGTTGCGGGCGATTCTTGGCCTTTGCCTCGGTTGGGAAGTCGGGCAGGAAATGCGCGTCGGCTTTCGGGTAACGGTCTCGATAATTAAAGTGAGAACCGTACATGTGAAGCACTATAAACAACTTTTTAGGATGTTTAGCCAGTTCGCTTTTCACATATGGCAGTAGCTGCGAGTCGTAAGTGAGAGCATTGGGCAGGTGCTCGCGGATGAAGCATACGTCGTTGGCCTCCTCTCCGAGAAAATCTATATATGAGTGGTTGCGTTGTTGGTTGGAGAAGAATGCCGTGTGGAAGCCTGCCTCTCTAAAAGCCGCTATTATGCCTTTCTCGTGATATAGGCGGTCGTGATCCTCAGCGGTGGAGGCAGTCAAGAGCATTGGCACGCTCTTGTGAGTAGTGTTGGATTGTGAGCGCACGCCTTTGAATACCATCAATCCGTCTTCTTGGGAAAGCCCAGGATTTGTCTGGCGTGGATAGCCGTAGATTTGGAAGTCGCGTGAGCGTGCCGTCTCGCCAACTACCAATATGTATACTTCCGTGGAGTCATTGACGTGCTGGGAAATGGAATGGAAACGATACCCTGCCACATTCTCTTGATAATGCTCAGACAGCCAACTCTCATGAATCGCGAGGTAGAGATTGTAGAAAACGTTTATCGGGTACAAATTGTTCTCGACCCTGTATTCAAATCTTCCGGCTTTCTCCTCTCCCTTGGGATAGACAAAGTAGAGCGCGACCGTGAGGATGGCGGCAGCCGCTCCGACAATGAAGGCCAGACGACGAATTGGGCGGCGAGCGGCGGCACTAAGCGTGACGTGACGCGACCATTGCAAGGCAGCCACGATGAGCAATGGAAGGTAAATCACGAAGACGCCAGCTACAGCGGGCACGAGGTTGTCGAGCAGCTCCATTGCCTCGCCTGGATTTGTCGTGATAAGGTTCAAGAACATGTCGGTTGCTATCACCCCTCCACCATATAGGTAAACAAGAACCATCTGGAAGGCGGCGAAAAACACCAACGGGAAGAGAATCCAAACTTGTCTGCCCGTGCGACGCGAGAGCGACATGATGACGGCGTATGCCGACATGGGCAGAAAAATGTTTGCTATCGCTGCACCAAGTGGCATTGAGTCGGTTATAGACA
This sequence comes from Prevotella sp., assembly GCA_036751585.1. Classification (GTDB taxonomy): domain Bacteria; phylum Bacteroidota; class Bacteroidia; order Bacteroidales; family Bacteroidaceae; genus Prevotella. The sequence continues at coordinate 30,429 of DAIOUH010000010.1, forward strand.
GCGCGATGTTTGGCACTGTCAGTGCTATGACAGCGTAGCGGAAAAGAAATATAGGTGATAGTATGAAATGCAGCTTATTGCTCATTTGTCGTAATTGAAGGTAAAATAGGGTGGGGCTAACTTAAAAAGCCTCATTGATGTTGAAAAGGAATCCGCTTTGCCCTGACTTGCCAAAGCCGTAGTCGAGGCGCACGTTTACGTTTTTCTTGAACTCCCACCTGTAGCCCAAACCGTAGTTGGGCAGAATGTGGCGCGCTCTCATTGAGCTGAACTTGTTGAACACCGTGCCCAAGCCTGCCCATGCCACGATACCGTTGCGTTTCCATATGTGCTGGCGAAGCTCAACCTCACCTTCCATCTTGTTCTTGTCGCGGTAACGGCCTTCATAATAACCTCGCATGGTGTTGCTGCCGCCGAGTTTTGCCATCATGCCCCACGAGGGGTTGCCATAGTTGAATTCCGTGCGGAAGTCGAGGGCTATCAGCGTGGCGGATGATATGGGTATGTAGCCACTGGCGCGGAGGTCGGTGGTGGAGAATGCGTAATGGTTAGCCATGAATCGTGGGCGGCACACTTGCTGCAACGAAAGGTAAGCTCCGCGTTTTGGTGCCGTGAGATTGTCACGAGTGTCATAGAGCATTGTGAAGCCGGCTCCTATGTTTGTCGTGGTGTGGCGTTGCCCACCGAGAAGCGCAGGCTTGTCGATATGGTGCGCGTTGATATAATCGAAAGTGAATGTGGGGCCTATGAACAGACTGCCTGAGGCACGGAACAGCCAACTTGCCTTCACTTGTGCTTGCCCGCGTTTCAATTTGCTCTTGTTGTTGTTGTCGTCGTTTTGGTCAAACCCCACTCCCCAAAAATAGCTTGGGAAAGAATAGAAGTATGTGGTGTAGTCGATGCGCTGATGGTCGCCTGGGAAAATATGCGTGCCGCGGATGCCAATCATGTAGAAGCCAACGGTGGAAAAGTCGCTGAACACCGAGACGTTGCTTGGTGGTAGCAGGCTGTCGCATTGTGCTGAATGGTACAGCCCCGATGCCACAAGTCCTATGCCAAACTTCGTGTCGGTGCTGTAGTGTGGTCCGCCAATGACAGAGAAGTCGATGCCATGTTTCTTCTTGCCCTTGTTGGCATCGTTGAAATAGTCGAGAAATCGGGTCACTACACTGCGCTTCTTGGCTGTAGTCACCGTATCAGAATGCTCCATAGCCACGGCGCTTGTCGTGGCAAGGAGCATGAGAATTGAAAGTAATGATAGTCTCATTAATATACAAGGCCAACGTTGTCCACCCACAAAGTGTTGCCAACCGTGCCTACGAAGGCACCACCATGGCTTGAGGAGAACTGTAATATAATATGTGTAGGAGTATCTGTAGGCGAGGCCCATCCAGTCTCGTGCACTACTACGCTCTTGCCTTTTGAGTTGCGGGCATAGTCTGTTGATCTCAGGCTCATCGTTGAGGCATCGTAGAAAGGCTTGCCCGTGATGTTGCCATAGTGAATCTCATAAGTGGCTCCGTTGACCCAGCCATTTGTGGACTTGCCATATTTCACCACCATGGTGCCTACTCGCTCTGCTGTGATCCTTCCTTTGGCGTCCTCGTGGCGCTTCTGCAGGTACAGCACCGCGATGCAGTAGTCCTGTCCAGGCACTGTGGAAGCCTTGGAGAAGCCGGTCTGCTTTATGCGGGTCTTGCTGCCTGGCACGTGCACGCGGTAGTCGAACCTGACGGCTTTAGGACGCAGCTTGAAAGGAATGCCCCAGTTCAAGGCCTTGACGCCTTCCTTGGTGCCAGTAATAGGCTCTTTCATGTCGCCAAGGAATATGCTGCCGGCGGCGAGCACCTTGATGTTCATGAGACCGAGCACCTTGCAGGTTTCTATGTGGGTCTCCATCTTGACGCAATGACCTGAACCGTGGACGTCGCGATAAACAGAATTGTTGGTCTTTACTATTCCCATCACTTTTGCCATAACGTTGCTTGTGCCCCAAGGTGAGCCTCCAAGGTTGACGTATGGTTTCTCGCCCGTAATCTCACGATTAGGACCAATCTCATAAAGGGTTTTCGTGTTGCCGCCAATCACTGATGATTCTTTAACGTGGCGCACGACCCAAGTGTCGAAGTTGCCATATTTGAATGGCACGAACTTTCCCTCGGCATGGCAAGTCAGGGAAAGGAGAGCGCTGGCTAAAAGTGCCAGCGTGGTGTTTTGAAGTCTTTTCATAATGCTATGAAAACAATTCTATTTTTTAACATGTTTGTATACAAGGATGCAAAGGTATTAAAATAATCGTAAACATAGCTTCTTGACAGTAAACTTTTTTATTTGGTTGAGTTTTTAATAGCTTGCCTCGTTTGCCATGTGCCATGCCGTGAGATAGGAAGCGCGTGTAATGTCGGTGAGCTTTGGATAGTTTAATGTCGAGGGCTCGTCGTCTGGCTGGTTGTAGTGCGGCTGTCCGCCTGTGTGATACCATACGATTGGCACGCCCTTAAGGTGGAACGATTGCTGGTCGCTGCCCCCGACGGGATTCTCCCATGCACGGTAGTCGGGCTCGAATGTGCTGAACTTGTATTTGTTGATGTCTCCCTTGAGCCATTCGCCGAGCCTGGGATGTGCCGCCGTGAAGAAATACATGAGGTATTTGCTGTCCGTCCCGCTTCCCACCATGTCGAAGTTGAGATAGCCTTTCACTTCTTGCATGCCATCAAAGTGGTCGGTGAAGTATTGTGAGCCGAGCAGTCCTTGCTCCTCACCGTCCCAAAAGGCGAATATCACAGTGCGTTCTGGCTTTTCTCCGCTTGCTACAAACGCTTTCATTATCTGCAATGCCGCTGCCACGCCAGAGGCGTTGTCGTCGGCTCCGTTGTATATCCCGTCGCCAGCCACGTCAGGGTACATTCCTTCGTGGTCGAGATGCGCTCCCACCACTACAAACTCATCGCTTTTCCGTCCTGGCAACACGGCAAGCACGTTGCTCAAGGCGAGCGACTGGTACACACCTTTCTTTATCTTTGCTATCGAGTCGGCGTTTACGTAGAAACGTGGGCTTCGTTTGAGTCTCTGTGCGCCGCAAGCCTCGAATGGTTGCTCATACGAGTCGCCAAGCAGGGGCTTGAGTCCGAGCTCGCGTATACGCGACTCTATGTAACGTTTGGCAATACGTGACCCACGCTCACCGGCTCTACGACCCTCAAGCAAGTCATCTGCAAGAAAATAAACATGGGCGCGTGCGGCGTCTTCCGTGATGGTGCGCATGCCAGCCTCTATTTTTGCTTCCGTGCTTTTGCTGGTCTTTGTCGCTTTCTTTTGCGTGGCAAAGGCATTTGTTGTCATGGCTGCCCAAGCCACTGATAAAAGAATTGCTGTCTTGATATTCATCTTTTATTATAATGTGTTATTTGTATATTGCTTGTTTAATATTCCATTGAGAACGAAATTCCACGTCGCATCATGTCTTTTGCCATTGGGCGCATGCGTTTCAGGAACGATTCCCATGAGCGTTTCTCCTGTGGGCTCCAACCTGCCTCGGCCAAGGCAATGGCACGTGGGTAAGCTTGATAGTAGATGCGCTCGGGTGACGTGATGCACTCGCTCCATAGCGTTCCTGCCACGCCGAATAGGTTTTTGTCCTCAAAGTTCTTGTCCATACCCCACGCCGGGTCGAGCGAATAGGTGTCTTTCAGCGTTGTGACAGGCATGCCCCAGTTCACCTCCGGCATGTCGCCCTTTGCCATGGGATAGTCGAAATAGCAATGCTCTCCAGGGCAAAGCATGATGCGAGCGTTGTTGTCCACGGCGGCCTTGAGCGCCTTGCTTGTCAGTCCGTTGCGCCATGCGAACGTGACGCATCCTGGTTGGATGGTCTTGAAGTCGGTCTCATACCAAAACATTGGTGTCTTGTGGTAAGTGTCGCGCAGCAGTTTTATTATGCGGTCGAATAGATAGCCTTGCAACTTCCAGTTTTCAGAACGGTCGGTTGTAGTGATGCCGAGCTTTTTCTTCAGAGCCTGGCATTTTGGGCAGTCTGTCCAGCAGTCAAGGGCGGGATTGCCTGCCTCGTCGCCGCCGAGATGTATATATTTCGATGGGAATATGTCGGCAAGCTCTTTGAATACGTTGCCGAGAAACTCATACGTGAATTCATTTCCTGGACAAAGCAGTTCGTTGGACACGCCACAGGTGGTGCGGATTGGCACTTGGCGTTGATGGCAAGTTAACTCAGGAAACACGCTGATGGCAGCCACCTCATGTCCTGGCATCTCAATCTCTGGCACGATTTCCACGTGATAGCGCGCGGCGAACTTCACGAGGTCGCGCATCTGTTCCTGGGTGTAGAATCCTTTGTACGGAGCCTGAATGTCGTCCTGTCCCCAGCGCGATGAGGCTTGTTCGGTAAGTTGTGGGTATTTTTTTATTTCTATGCGCCATGCCTGGTCATCAACGAGATGCAAGTGCAGGGCGTTGAGCTTGTAGCGTGCCATTTCGGGAATAAAAGCCCTCAGGTCATCGTATGGAATGAATGTGCGTGCCGGGTCAACCATCAGCTCTCTAACGTGGGTGCGCGGAGCGTCTTTTATGGTGAGTTGCGGAATGGCATCAACACAGTCTTTATTGCCAGAGCCGCGCAGCATTTGGTCGAGGGTCATCAACCCCCAAAACACGCCTCGTGGTGTCTTGCCGCTTATGGCCACGCTTTTTGCGGTGACAGCGAGTGTGTATGCTTCGTCATCGGCAAGTGAATTGTCGAGGGACAGTGAAAGTTGCACTCCACGCTGGCGACTGTTGACAACGTTGCCAATTCGCTCGGTGAGCATTTGCCGCGCTTGTTCCACCTCGTTGTTGAGCATTGCGGCATCATCATTATGATCTACAATGACATTCCATGCAGTACGCACGCCAAGGGGCTTTGCGCCATTTTTCACGTTCAGTTCTTGTGGCGCAGGGGTGATGTCGTTTGTTGGGTCGCTCACCTCGCTTGCGAATTTAGGCTCGGCAAAGAAACGGCTCCATCCGGCAGCCTTCTTGTAGGCGCTTTCGCAACCCTTAGGCACAATCAGACGCACGGTGCCAGGAGTGATACCGTAGAAAGATGACACGACGGCTTTGGGCGGAATCTTGGAGTTAACCTTCACAGTTTTCAGTCCGGAAAGGCGTGCGAAGGCATACTCACCTATCTTCGGTGAGCCGTTGATTGTGAGTTCTGTCATGCCCTTGCACCCTGAGAAAGCTGCGTCTCCTATGCTTTCAACAGAAGCAGGTATTGTTATGCCATGCAATTTGTCGCAGGCGAAGAACGCCTGAGTGCCAATCGTTTTCAACGTGTTGGGCAGGATGATGCTTTCGAGTTGGTGACGAGAGTGAAAGGCGTTCTTAGGCATGTCTTGACTTTGCGCTTCGCTGAGGTCGATGTGTCGCACTTGAAAACACAAGTCACGCATTTGGCGATAGTCGCCATTACGTTCTGTAGAAAGTTCGCCTGTGAGTTTCAGGTCTATGGCCATTGACTTCTGTTCGGGAGTCAAGTTGCCCATGCGTTGTACCGTTTGTGCTGGCAATGTCAAAGTAATGATTGTCGAGATACACGTTATTAGTAGTCTCTTCATAGTTCGTCTTTTCGTTTTATTGTTTATTGAATGGGTATTTATTGTATTGGTTTTCTTATACCTTTGCAAAGATACTGTTTTTTCATATCTTTCTTGCCTTTTTCAGTCTCGTTTTTTCTATTATCGGCTCCACGGTATAATGCCGTCGGCTTTACGCTTGAATCGCGCCGCGTTTCAACCGTGATCGCGCTGCCTCCACGCTTGAATCGCGTTGCCATTACGCCGTAAGGCCGAGGGGCGCGTTTTTCCGCCTTGCCGTTTTCCCGCCTCTTATGCCCAATATGCCCCTTATGCCCATCCGTCCCTTCCATCCCTTCCATCCCTTCCATCTTTTATCTTCCCATCCCTTCCGTCTTGTCTATCCTGTCTATAATGTCTATCCTGTCTATAATGTCTATCCT
>DAIOUH010000011.1:0-32515 GCA_036751585.1 Prevotella sp.
GTGTTCTTCATCGCCAACACATACATTGGCGCGGAGGCGAACCAGTGGCGGTCATAACATTGCCTTATCTTCGCCTTAGCCTCGTCAGAGGTGAGAAGCAAAAACTTCCATGGCTGCAGGTTATGCGCCGACGGTGCCAACCGCGTACATTCCATTATATAGTCAACGTCTGCCTTGCTGACCGGCTCATCGGTATATTTACGGGCCGAAAAACGCTTTGTAGCTAAATCCTTGAAATCCATATCTTACTAATTATCAATTGTTTGACATATAGAATGTAACATTTACAAGTCAAGTAGTCACTTCATGCCACAAAGGTAACAAAACCTACTATTATCAGCAAATGTTCGGAGTATAAAAACGGCGTCGGCTTTACGCTTGAATCGCGTTGCCTTTACGCTTGAATCGCGTCGGCTTCACGCTTGAATCGCGACGCGATTCAAGCGTGAAGCCGACGCGATATGCAAAGGGTGCGTTTTTGCCACATACACATGGCAAAAACGCACCCTATTTTTCTTTATCAAGTGCCCAGTCGGGTTATTTGATAGTGTTGTCGATAAAGGCGTCGAGGACCTGTGTCTTCTCTCCCACCGGCGTGATGTCGTAATCGGCGATGGCAGCTGGAATCATGCAGCTGTAACCCTCCTTGAGCACCAGCTCGTCGCCAGTCTCGTTGACCTTGATCTTGCAGTCACCCTTCAGGCACATGCAGACCACGAAGCTGTCGAAGCCCTTCATGGCGTAATGGTAAGGCTTGTCGAGGTCGCTCACCCTGACGCAGAAATACTTGGTGTCGAGGATGATGTTTGGCTTGTTTGCCTCGTGAGAGTATTCTGAGCTGTAAGAGTCTGCCACGTTGAAGTCGAGAGCCTCGGCAGCGAGCTCAGTATGCAGTTCGCGCGGCTTGCCGTCGAGACCTGGACGATTGTAGTCGTAGATGCGATAAGTGAGGTCTGACGACTGCTGAATCTCGGCGAGCATGATGCCGCTACAGATGGCGTGAACCCTTCCGGCAGGGATATAGAACACGTCGCCTGCCTTCACCTCGTGGCGAGCCAGCACGTCGGTGATGGTGCCATCGGCAATGCGCTGCTTGTATTCCTCTTTCGAGATTTTCGTCTTGAAACCGCAATAGAGATAGCTGCCCGGCTTGGCGTCGAGCACGTACCACATCTCGGTCTTGCCCATCTTGTTGTGCACGCGCTTTGCCATCTCGTCGTTGGGGTGCACCTGTATGCTAAGATCCTTCTTCGCGTCGATAAACTTCACGAGCAGAGGCATCTTGCCATTATACTGCTTGCTCACGGCTTTGCCGAGGATGGCCTCAGGGTCGGCGGCGATGACAGAGATGAGGTCTTTGCCTTTTTCAGCGCCATTGCTGATGGTATCCGGGCTTGATGGCACCGCGCTGACCTCCCAACTCTCTCCCACGGGGTTCTTGTGTGGAGTCAGCCCCTTGAATGGGCAGAGACGGTCGCCACCCCAAATGGTCTCGTGAAGATTGGGGTCGAAAAGAAAAGGATAAAGGCTTGTTTTCATTGTATGTTGTTTTTTATGTACTATAATGCTCATATAATATAACTTTAACAATGCCCTGTTTATTGTATTCGCAAGGCAATATTTTTCACTTCTTGATATATTTCCCGACACTTGCTTTCTGTCATCTTATTCTTTACACCAACCATTATCATGTCGTCCAAAACAGGATGTCCCGTGCCATTTACTGAAGTAGCATGCTCACCATTGTATCCTTCCGTGCATCGGGTAAGGTCGTAAGCAGGGGCAAGATGCCAATGCCACTTGTCATCATCCTCTTTCTTCACCATAAAGCTAAAGTTTTTACAATGATCGTCCTTGTTGTCCATCAAATAGTTGAAGACCATGCGACGGAACATTTGTTCCACTTCCTCCCTACTCTGGGTAAGGTATCCCGTAAGAGCCAACAGGTTGAGATAATCGAGCACTGGATTGGAGAGCGAGATTGAGAGCAGGCCTCCTGCGGTAGCCGTATGGATGCGCTCACCTTCAGGAGTCATATCAAAACGGCGGCTTGCGAAATACTTGCCATTCACCAACTTAAAGTCAGGCACATAAATGCCACATTGCCTTGCCAACTCATTGTATCGGTATTCCTGCAATCCCATGTCGATTGGATCGTAAGTATGGCGAAACTTCACCAGCCAATGTCCTTCGCTGTCACTGAACACAGCCTTCGGACGACAACCTCCACTATTGCCACTATTATACAAGAGGAGACCTGCATCCGTGTCCTGCTGTTCTCTCAACACTTCAAGTGCCTTGGTCTGCAACAAGTCAAAATCCAAGGACTCTTCTTGTGCTTGGATGGAAGTCATAGGCTCGTAAGTCAATGCTCCCATACCTTCGTCACCCACAAGACTCAACCTATCCAAAGCTGACAATTCGAAATCATTGACACCCTCTTTCATCAACGCCTTATGCAACAAGTATCTGCCATAGCCATCAGGAAGACTATCCTCGAAGATGCCGAAGTTACCTTGAAAAGGAATTGGCTTAGCCATGAACAGACCCGGCTTGAGAGGCAATTCCAATGGAGAGATGCTAAAGCCGAGGGCAAGCCATCGCTTGTCATACTCAAAAGTACAACACTTACCATCAATGCCCAAAGACAAGACTCCTACCGTTTGCTGATGGTATTTTACTACCAAAGAATCTATTCGCCTCATGGTCTATAAGCCTTTTTCTTGTTGGCATTTCGCTTTATCTGTTGCAGTTCCTCCATGGTAGAATACTTTGGTTGCGAAAAGACGTGCCTTATCTCGGACGTATATTCCAAAGCCATGGCTATGCCTATCAAGTTTTTTAGTGAAATCAGCCCTTTCTGCTCAAAACGAGTGATGTTGCTCACTGCCACACCCGACTTATCCGCCACTTGCTCACGTGTCAGATTCTTCTCTATTCTTCGTCTTCTGAAGTCGCTCGCCATCTCCTTGGCAATCTCGTCTGGATTGTCATGGAGGTAGTTGTCCAATATTGCTAATATATTGTTTGTTTCTTGCATAAACCGATAGGTAATAACAAAATATTATCAGTTGCAAAGATAGCGTTTTTCGGCGAAAGGCAGGTTAATTATCAAGATTCTTTTTCAAAATTTTCAGCAAAAAAACATCCCGCCGATGATTACCATCGACGGGATAAAACCATTTAGGCAGGATGACTGATGCCCTTCCTTGTTAGCGTTGTTAATTCGTGTTTGGAGCTGGTGTTTATCGCAGGGTTATTGCTGTTCCAAGTAGAGCACCCTGCTGGCATAGTCGTTTTGCTTGTTGTAGTCCACCTTGTGGGTGTATGGCATCTCCAGGCCATTGGCCATGAGGAACGCGCCCGTGAACGTCTTGCCCTCGAAAGGCAGCGGCTCGTTGTCTATCCTGTCGAGCTCGGTCACGCGATAGGTCTTGCCGGGGTCAAGCCCTGCCATCCTCACGCGAGGCAAGTGCTGGTTGACAAAAGTCTCCATCTTCCACCAATAGAACACAGCCTTGTCCTTGGCATCGCTCACGTACATCAGCGAGGCGGCGCCCTTGTGATCATAAGGCGAAAGCAGGCGGTAGATGTTGCCCATCTGCACCACCGGCCTTATTCGCTTGTAGTCGGCAATGGCCTTGCGGCAAAGGTTTTTCTCCTCATCGGTCATGTTCTTGGGCTGAATCTCCATGCCCAGCCGTCCGCTCATCGCCACGTCAATCCTGTATTTCAAGGGTATGGTGCGGAAGGTCTGATGGTTTGGCGCCGCGCTGATGTGAGACGCCATGGCTATCGCGGGGAAGAAATAGGAAGTGCCCCACTGCATATAGACGCGCTGCAAGGCATCGGTGTTGTCGCTGACCCAGAACTCATCAAAATAGGGCAGCACGCCCCAGTTGGCCCTGCCGCCACCTGAGGCGCAAGCCTGGATGGTGAGGTCAGGATACTTCTGGCGGATGCGCTGGCACACCTTCTCGAAGCCACGATGATATTCTATGTACAGATGGCTCTGGTCATCGGCGGATAGATATTGCGAGCCATGGTTGGCAATGTCCATGTTGGCGTCCCACTTGATGTAGTCGATAGCGGGGTATTTGGTCATGAGCCCGTCCACCACGCCAAACACGAAGTCTTGCACCTTGGGGTTGGACAAGTCGAGCACCAGTTGCGTGCCGCCACGTCCAAGCACGGGCTCGCGGTTTGATGGCTTTATTATCCAGTCGGGATGCTTCTCGTATAGCTCGCTCTTGGTGTTAGTCATCTCCGGTTCTAACCAGATGCCGAACTTTATGCCGTGCTTCTTGGCGCTGGCGAGCAACCCGTCGATGCCATGGGGCAACTTGTTCTTGTCCACAACCCAGTCGCCAAGGGCGCAGTTGTCTGTCGTGCGCTTATACTTGTCGCCAAACCATCCATCGTCCATCACGAAGAGCTCGCCTCCCATCGAGGCTATGTCCGCCATCATTTGGTCCATGCCCTTCTCGTTGATGTCGAAATATACGCCTTCCCAACTGTTGAGCAATATCTTGCGCTCGCGGTTGCCATGCATGAGCATGTATTCACGACCCCACTTGTGGAAGCTGCGGCTGGCTCCGCCAAGACCCTCGCGACTGTAAGTGAGCGCCAAGACCGGAGTGGTAAAGGTCTCGCCCTTGGTCAAGTGGTATTCAGACTCATCGGGGTCAATGCCGGCGAAGAACTGGTGATAATCGCTCTCGTTGGTGTTGACGCGCAACTTGTAGTTGCCACTGTAAGCCAACGCCGCCCCAATGACCTCGCCCTCGTTTTCGCGTGCCTTGCCATCGAGCGAGAACATGACCTCGGCATGTGAGGTGTGCGAGTTGCGGGTTCCGTCCCTGTTCTCGATGACCGTCATGCCAGGCTTCAACGGCTCCTCGGAGAGCTGAGCCTCGTTTGCCCAAGCACCGTACAGATGCGACAGCCACACGTTGCCGCGCCTTATGGGCAGGCAACCAGAGTCGAAGCGGTTGAGGGTGACAGTGTTTTTCTCGCCGTTTCTTATCTTCGTCCACGTCTCGATGATGTCCACGTCGGCGTATGCCTTATAGCAAATGTCCACGTAGAGAGGGTAGAACGTGTCTTTCATGTGCACGATGGTGAGCGAGGCGTTCTTTTCCTGCTTCTTGTCCACGCCCTCCACTTTCATCTTCAAGGTCATGTTGCCGTCGGCGTGCTTCACTGCGAGGGCCCATTGAGACGCGCCCGCCATGCCATAAACCGGATAGGCGGCAAGGCCAGGCGTGCCAGAGCTCTCAAGGTTGCCGAGGTCGGTTGCCGAAAGGCGTTGACCATAATACAAGAATTTCAGTTCCTTGCCCTTCGTGGCGTCAACGACGAGCGATGTCGAGGGTGTCGACACGCACACGTTGTCGGCAAAGCATCCCAATGCCGAAAGACACGCGAAAAGCAAGCAAGCCACTCTGTTGTTGTTCTTCATTATTCCATGATTTTGTTTATGATAAGATTGACCTCACACTATGACCTTCACCTTATGGTAATATTCGCGAAACTCCTTGGGCGAGCACCCTTTCTTCCGCTTGAACAGCCGGTTGAAGTTGCTGAGGTTGTTGTAGCCACATTGATAACTGATGTCGGCAACGCTACGGTTGGTGTCCACCAAGAGCCGCGCGGCGTTGCCAAGGCGAATGTCTATGATGTAGTCGCTGATGGTCCTGCCCGTGTGCAACTTGAAGAAACGGCTCATGGCCGCCTCGCTCATGCAAGCCACGTCGGCAAGGTCCTTGAGCTTGATCTCATCGGTATAGTGCGCGTCGATATATGCCTTGACCGCGAGTATGCGCCTTGAGTTCTCGCCAAGCGACACCTTGGCATAGCTGCTTGAGGCGAGCGTGCGCATGCCATCACTATGGGCGAGGGTGTTCAAGATGGTGAAAAACTGCATGGCCGACTGGAAGCCGTCCTTGACACTGCTGAGGGTCACAAGCTGGTTGTACACCTTTATTATAGTGTCCATGGGGAAACAAAGGCCCTTGCGTGCCAGCTTCAACATCTCAAGAATGGCACGAAAAGGATTCTTGGAGAGGAAGCTGTCATCAGACAGGTCAAACTTAAACTGGATGGTAATCTCGTGGATGTCCTCGCTCTTGCAATCGTTTTGCATCCACACGTGTTCAAGATTACCGCTCGTGATAAGCACGAGGTCGTAGTCGCCTATCACCTCGCTGCTGTCTCCCACGACACGTCTTACCCCAGAAGCATGCTCAACAAAGTTAAGCTCAAACTCGTCGTGGCTGTGTATGGGGTAAGTAAACTCCTTCTTGTGGCGGTCGGCAATGTAGAGCATGTCCTTGTCCTCAAGAGGTGTTATCTCGCGGAGCACGTGTCCTGTTGTTTCCTGGGTTTTCATGGCTTACGGTCTTTTAGAAGTTTCTCTCCATCAGCTCAAGGCACATGCGGCTGTTGTGGTACGGGCATTTCCAGAAGCCGGCCTTGTCGTCTTGGCGGTCTGGCGTCCCGTCGGCGTTGAGCCCCCACAGCCATTCCCCATGTTCCTTGTCAATGATGTTGTCCTTTACGAAGCGCCAGCTCTTCAAGGCCTGCTCAAGGGCCTGTTCATCGCCAAAGTGCTGGTAAAGATTGACATGGCCTATGATGTTCTCGCATTGCACCCACCATTGAAACTGCCTGTCGGTGCGACCCGTGTCGGTCCAGCGCTCGTAAATCATGCCACCATTATCGCACAGTCCCTCATCGGCAGCCATGGCTATGGCCTTGACCTTCGGCTCCACGGCTTTCAATATCGCAGGGTCGCCAAGCACGAGAGCCGTCTCGTGCAACAGCCACGAAGCCTCAATGTCGTGGCCAAAGCTCTGGATGTTGCGCGAGCCTTGCCATTGGTCGTTGAAGAAGAGGTCGAGATGGCTGGTTCGCGGATTCAGCATCACGTCGAGGAAGAGACGCAAGAGGTTCACCAACTTGCCACGCAGCCCCTCGTCTTTCCACACCCTGTAAAGGTTGGTGTAAGGCTCGATGATGTGCAAGTGGGTATTCATCGTCTTGGAACCATTCTCGTCCTTGTCGGAGAGGCGCATGTCGGCTATCGGTTTCCAATCCCTCGACAGTGCTTCGGTGTAGCCATTGTTCACCGTGTCAAAGGCGTGTTCCTCTATGCTGTGATAGAGGTCAATGGCACATTTGAGGGCATCGTCGCTGCCCGTGGCGCGCACATATTCAGCCAAGCCATAGATGGCAAAGCCTATGGCATAGGTCTGTTTCTTGGTGTCCTTGGGCTTGCCGTCGCTATGCAAGCTCCAATAAACTCCGCCATACTCGTGGTCAACGAAGTTTGCCATGAGATATTGGGCAGCACGGTCGGCGGCTTCCTTGTATTCTTTTTTGCGCGTGACACGGTATGCGGCAGAGAAAGACCACAATATGCGGGCGTTGAGTATGGCCCCTTTCTCCGCGCCAGCCACGAGTTTTCCATTGCCGTCTACGCGACCGTAGAAGCCGCCATTCTCGCGGTCTATCATTCGGGTGAGCCAGAAATGGAGGATATTGCCGTTAAGCTCCTGCTCCATCTCTTGCTTCAATGTCTGTATCTTGTTCATCATAAGTTGTTAAAGTACTTGTTTTTGTCTCTTTTCGTTGAGTTCCACTGTTATCTCCCTCATTTTCTTCTCCGACAGAGGATAGAACGTGATGAATGCCAAGCTCAGGAAAGCCCCAGCCGCCGGAAGCAAGCTCAGGAACATCTTTATGCCGTTGATGGTCTCGGCATTCTGCGTGCCATTGGCCACGAAGCCGAAGGCGCTAAGGAGCAAGCCAGTCAAGGCGGTGCCAATGGCCCAACCAAACTTCTGGCTCATGGACGATGACGAGAAGATAAGTCCAGTGGCGCGGTTGCCGGTCTTCAACTCGCTGTAATCGGCGCAATCGGCATACATGCTCCAAAGCAACGGGAACACGCTGCCAGCGCAAATGGAGATGAGGGCTTGGAAGACGAATATCAATATGAGCTGATTCTTGTCGAAGAAATAGAACACCACGCTCAGCACCGTGGCAATGAGCATCGCGCCCATGAACGTGTGGCGCTTGCCCAAACGGTTGCTGACCGGCGCGGCGAGAAGCACGCCGACGATGTTTGCCGCCTGCCCCACGGCGAGATACAACCCACTCAGGGCGAATGGAATGCCAACGAAATTGACGCTGCCGAACGTGGTCTCGTCGACAAAATACTTAAAGTAATAAACCGTCGCACCGTCTCTGATGGAGTTGAAGACCAACGACGCAATGCCCGCCCCAAGGAGAATCCACCATGGGCGGTTGTGGAAAAGGTCGCGAATGTCGTTTTTCAGCGGGGTCTTGGCCTCCTTGACCGGCTTCACCCTTTCCCTTGTCAGAGAGAAGCAGCCGAAGAAGAGAATGGCACAGATGATGGCTACGACAACAACCGTCATGAACCATCCAAACTGGGGAGCCGTCATCCATCCCACTGTGATGTCGGCACTGCGCTTGCCTCCGAAAAGACTTACCAATGGGTCGAAAAGCAGAAGCGCGAGGAAGGAGCCTATATAGGCAAAGGTCATGCGGTAAGTGGCAAGCGTGTTCCTCTCGGCAGGGTTGGGGCTCATCACGCCAAGCAACGAGGCGTAAGGCACGTTGATAGCACTGTAAACCATCATCATGAGCGTGTAGGTGACATAGGCGTAGACTATCTTCATGGTTCCGCCAAACGGTGGCGTGAGAAACGTGAGGATGCCTATCAAGGCAAATGGCACGGCGAGGTAAAGCAGGTATGGGCGAAACTTGCCCCATCTGCTCTCCGTGCGATCGGCAATGACGCCTACGACGGGATCGAAGACGCTATCCCACACTCTCGTCACGGCGAACATGATGCCAACGGCCGCGGCGGAAATGCCAAAGACGTCGGTATAGAATATCATGAGGTAGGCTCCGAAAATCTTCCAGAACATCGACGACGACATATCGCCAAAGCCGTAGCCTATTTTTTCCTTTAGTTTTATCATGGTTTAAAGGCTTTTATGTCAATCGGGGCTTATGATTAAGCCTTGGGTGCAAGGCTCAATCGGCCTAACACCACCCAAAGGTAGTCATAATCCCGATAAATCAAGTAACTTACTGATTGTTTTTTCTGTTTTTTTCTATCAGTTTCTTTATCGTCTCCACGCTTGCGGAAGTGGAGAACCCATCCTCAGGAGTGTTCATGCAGTAATCCACGAGTTTGTCTACCGTTGACACGGCAACGTGCATACGGGTGTCGGAGCTCGCATAGTAGATAAGCACCCTGCCGTCTTCATCCTCTATCCAACCGTTGGCGAAAGTGACGTTCATCACGTCGCCCACATACTCCTCGCCCTCTGGCACGAGGAAATAGCCGCCAGGCTGGGCAATGACCCTTGTCGGGTCGTCCAAGGCCGTCATGTACATGTAAAGGACATAGCGCAGGCCAGAGGCACAACCACGCACGCCGTGGGCAAGGTGCAACCAACCCTTTGGGGTCTTGATGGGATGAGGTCCCTCACCGTTTTTCACTTCCATGATGGTGTGATAGTGGCGCGCGTTGATGATTTTCTCCTCCTTCACCTCGGCGTGGGTGATGTCGTCGATGAGAGCCCAGCCTATGCCACCACCAGAGCCAGCGTCGATGAACCCATCCTGCGGACGCGTGTAGAGAGCGTATTTGCCATCCACGAACTCGGGATGAAGCACCACGTTGCGCTGCTGGCTGCGCGATTTCAGGTCGGGCAGACGTTCCCATGTCTTGAGGTCGTGGGTACGGGCTATGGCTGCCGTAGCCGTGGCCGCGGAGAGGTCATTAGGCTGCGTGTCGTCGTGACGCTCGGCGCAGAAGATGCCGTAGATCCAACCGTCCTCGTGTTTCGTGAGGCGCATATCGTAGATGTTGGTGGCAGGGATGACATCATCGGGCATGGTGATTGGCTCAGGCCAGAACCGGAAATTGTCTATGCCATTTGGGCTCTCCGCCACGGCGAAAAAGCTCTTGCGGTCGGCGCCCTCTACGCGCACCACAAGCAAGTACTTGCCGTTGAGCTTTATTGCGCCGGAGTTTAACGTGGCGTTCATCATGATGCGCTGCATCAAGTAAGGATTGTCTTTCTCGTTGAAATCGTAACGCCATTCAAGCGGTGTGTGCTCGGCAGTGAGTATGGGGTACTCGTACTTGGTGTAAATGCCATTGCCCCACTGCTTCGGGGTGTTCTTGCGTGTGAGAAGTTCTTCATGATGTGCGCGAAGAGCCTCAACTCGTTTTGCGAAATCAGTCATAGTTATAAATCTCTTTATGTGTTTTCCTTGTTATTTGATGCCATCTCTTAGCGGATGCCATCTATGTCTTTCACGAACAGCGTCTTAGGGTCTGCGTGGAATAGCTTGAAGTCGTTTTCCGATGTCTTGCCAGGCGCGGCTATGTAGTTTTCAGTTGGATTGTCCCAAGCGTTTCGCCACAACAGCACATAGCAGATGGGATATTCCTTCAGCACTGGCAGAAGGGTTTGCGTAAACCATGTCGAGTCTGGCACGTTGTTGTAACCCGTCTCCGTCAGCGCGATTAGTTTCTTGTGGTTCTCGCCCACTTTCCTAACCACGTCGAGCTCGGAACGCAGCCACCCTTGATATTCAGCGTTGTTTGGCTCACGCTGATATACGTCTATGCCCAATAGGTCCACCACGTCGTCGCCAGGATAGAATTTCTCATAGTGTTCCACCGTTTCTTTTTGGTCGGCGAGGTTTGGCGAGTAAGCCCACACGATGTTACCGCATCCACGGCGTGTCAAGTATTTGTGGGTATATCGATAAAGCCGCTTGTATTGGTCGGCGCTGCAGCGATTGTCGCCCCACCAAAACCAACCGCCGCTCATCTCGTGCCACGGGCGAAATATCACTGGAACCTTCTCGCCCTTGGCAGTCTTCAACGAGTTGATGAAGTTGGCGACAGCCTGAAGCCATGAGTTGAACTTGCCGTTGAGCTTGCCACCAGGCAATATCTTGCTCACGGCATCACCCGAAAAGTCCCACGCGTTCTTGCCCGTTGCAGGGTTGTTGGCATGCCAGCTAAGGGTCACGATGCCTCCGCGCTCATGTTGCTTGATTATTTCACTACGCATCCTGTCGAAAGGCACCCCATCGAGATTCTTCGACTTGCCAAGTTCCATGTCACCAAGGTCGAAGCCCATCACCGCCGGGTAATCGCCACATACCTCCTTCACGTCGGAGCGTCCCTCTTCCCACTTCCACGAGCACCCATACATGGGGTCATCCTGATGGCCTATCATGATGCCGTGCTTCTGGATGGCAGACAAGCGGTTTATGAGCTTTATCGCCGGCTGACGGGATGACGCTACCGACGACGCGGCAATGGCGAGTGCCGCGAGAGCTGTTATAATCTTGTTCATATATTTTTTTTAATTATTATTGCTTAACATCAAACTTCGCCTTCTGCAAGTCCTTGTCCTTGCTCGACGAGCCAACCATCACCTCAAACTCGCCAGGCTCTACTATCTTCTTCATGTTGATGTCGTAAAACGCGAGCTTGTCGGGCGTGATGTCAAACGTCACTTGCTTCGACTCGCCAGCCTTCAAAGCCACGCGCTCAAAGCCCTTGAGCTCTTTCACGGGACGCGCTACAGACGACACGCAGTCGCGAATGTACATTTGGGCAATCTCCACGCCATCACGAGAGCCAGTGTTGGTGATTGTGACGGTTGCCTTCAACGAACCGTCCTTGCCAATCTCATCGGCAGACAACTTCAAGTCGCTATACTTATATGTTGTGTACGACAGACCGTAGCCGAACGGATAGAGCGGTGTTGACTTGCCACACACCACGGGGTGGAAGAAGGCGGAAGCCTTGTGGTTATACCAAGTGGAAATCTGTCCTGAAGAACGCGGCATAGTCATGGCGAGCTTTGCCGAAGGGTTCACCTTGCCGTAGATAATCTCGGCTATCGCCTGACCGCCAAACTGCCCGGGTTCCCATGCGTTGATGATTGCGGGCACGTGCTCGGCGGCATAGTTGACGCTGAGCGGACGACCGCTGATGATGACGAGTATAGTCGGTTTGCCCGTCTCATTGATGCGCTGTATGAGCTGGTTTTGCAAGCCCACGAGGTCGAGATTGTCGCGGTCGGTGTCCTCGCCGCTCGTACGGTCGTTCCAGCGGAAGCGCATCATGTACTCGCCACAGCAAACTATGTTAAGGTCGGCATTCTTTGCTTTCTCCACAGCCTCATCCACCTTAGCCTGCGACATATTGCGAGGGTCCCAACCCTGATCCACAAACTCAAACTCGGTGTCGGGCGACACCTGACGCAAGCCCTTCAACACGGTAGACACCTTGTCGTCGGGCTGCACCTCGCTCCAGTCGCCCATGATATTCTGGTCGTTGGCGTTGATGCCGGTTACGAGTACCTTCTTATATTTCTTGGCGTCGAGAGGGAGCAGCGTGCCTTCGTTCTTCAAGAGCACGATGGAGTTGCGCGATGCCTCAAGGGCCGTGGCTTTGTGCTCGGGGTCATTTATCACGCGGTCACGCTCTTTCGCAGTGACGAATGGATGCTCAAACAAGCCGAGCTTGAACTTGGTGTAGAGAATGCGGCGCACCGACTCATTGATGCGCTCTTCCGTAATTTTGCCTTCCTTGACAAGTTCCACCACGGCCTTCTGCCATTCCGGTCCATGCATGTGCATATCCATTCCGGCGAGTATGCTTTGCAGAAACGCCTCCTTGTTGTCCTTGGCGGTGAAGTGCTGGTCAACACAGTGCTCTATGTCCATCCAGTCGCTCACGATGAAGCCCTTGAACCCCCACTCCTTGCGGAGCACGTCCTCCATGAGCCAGCGGTTGGTGTGGCAGGGTATGCCGTTGAGCTCGTTGTGCGACATCATCACCGTGGCACCACCAGCCTTGATGCTCGCCTCAAACGACGGGAAGAACACTTCTCTCAAAGTGCGTTCAGACACGTCGCACGGCGCGCCGTTGGTGCCGTTTATAGAATAGGAGCCACCGACGAAGTGCTTCACGCATGCGAGCACGTCGTGTGGCGAGTCGAGGTTGCCTTGATAGCCACGAGTTGTGGCCTCGCCCATGAGCGTAACAAGATACGGATCCTCGCCAAACGTCTCGCCGCAGCGTCCCCAGCGTCCATCGCGCGCAACCTCCACGTTGGGATTGAACGTCCAGTGCATATTCATCGCACGCATCTCGGCAGCTGTCTGACGCGCTATCTTGTATGCCATAGGCACGTCAAACGATGATGCCAGCCCTATGTTGGTTGGATAGACCGTGTTGTTCTGGCACTTGGCGTTGCCATGTATGGCATCAATGCCTATGAGGAGCGGTATCTGCAGGCGGCTCTTCATGGCGAGTTTCTGCAACTGGTTGGCCTCCTCAAGGGTCAAGACGTGGAGAAACGACGAAACGAACCCGTCACTCGTCATCTTCTCTATGTCCTCCACCGTCATGCCAGGATAAAAGGCGTTGGCGGTGTTGGTGGCAAGTTCATCGGCAGTCATCGACGCCGAGTTCTGCTTGAAGTGCTCAATGCCCACAAGCTGGTTCATCTGTCCTACCTTTTCCTCTAAGGTCATGCGCGACAGGAGGTCTTCAACGCGCTGCTCTATTGGAGCCTTGGCGTCGCGGTATAATGGTCGGGGCAATCTGTCTTTCGCTGTCATCGTTATCGTTGTAAAGGCAACCAATACGGTTGCAATGGTTTTATTCATATTTGGTCGTTATGTGTTGTGTCGTGTCTTGTTATCTCAGTCCCATTTGCTTGAGAAGCCATGCCTCCCACTCGTCCCACTGTTCTTGATACCAGTAGTGGCCGGTTTGCTGATAAGGATGTAGCTCCTTTGGAGCCGTCACAGTGTTGTATGTGGCAAACGATGTTGTTGGCGGCACCACCTCGTCATTGTAACCAAATGAGAACCAACCTGGGCATGTTATGCGACGGGCGAAGTTCACGCCGTCATAATATCGCGATGTCTCTACCTTCTTTGGGTCAGCGTGTTTTGGGTCGGCATAGAAATAATGTGGCCATCCGCAAGGCTTGCCTTGTAGCGAAGCCGTGTGGTCGCACATGGCGGCATGAACGGCCCCGTAAAACGTGACACGCTTGTCGAGAGCGGCGCACACAAGCGAGAGCATTCCGCCCTGCGACGAACCAGTGACTCCAAGTGACGTGCCGTTCCACTCAGGAAGCGAGGCTATATAGTCGATAGCACGAATCGCGCCGATAAACACTCTCTTATAATAACACTTGTCGCGGTCGTTCATGTTTTGGTCCCAATATTCATTCAGGCAACCATAGAACATGTCATCATATACTTGTTGCGGCATGGTCACTGGCACGCCATGGACACCTATCTCAAGTGTTATGGCGCCTTGCCCTGCCGTCCACACGTCGCCTTGATATGGGCGCACGCCTGCACCGGGCACGCGGAGCAAGGCTGGATATTTGCCAGGCTTCACAGGCACGCAGAGTATGCCGTAGGTGCGGCTGCCTTGGCGCACATTCTGGAAGCTCACCTCATATACGTTCACCTTGTCGGTGCATCGTTCAGGAAGAAGGCGGCGACGCGGCTCAAGGGCTGTCTTGCGAGCGTCGGCAAGCGACTTTTGCCAAAATTCGTCAAAGTCTTGTGGATTGATGGTGGTTGGCCGCAATTTCTCTGGCGAGAAGGCTGCCGTGCAAAGTCCGTCGTAGTCTTTTCCGCCCACGTGAGCCGTCACTTTCAGACGATAGAAGCCTGGCTGCTTCATCGAGCCGCTCCATCTCATTGAGCCATCTTTCAACACTACATTTTGCTTCTTCACCGTCGGGTACATCTCCGGGCCTGCCTCGTAATCCACCTTCACGTTGTCGAGCAACGTGCCTGAACGAAGCACCGATACGTGGAAGTTGGCGGTCTCGCCAACCACGTAATTCCAGTCTTTGTGGTCTGGCGTCACCGTCACAACGATATTGTTGCCACGTATCTGACCTTTCATCGGGAAAACGTTAATTCCCGCAAGAATAAGTATAATCAGTAGTAATCGTTTCATGATTTATACGGATAGTTTTTAATATTCTCTTCTAATCCTCGCTACTTTGCCAGCCACAAGCCATTAAGGTTCTTCGCCATGATAATTCTCTGGTCGTTGTAGAGTTTCATGAAGTCTGACACCGAGGCGTTGCCAGGATATGGCCCGTAGAAGTCACCATTCTGGAAATCGCCATGATTGCGGCCAAGCATCAGGTAGCTCATGCGGCATTGTTCCACTACAGGCCGAATGCTCTTTGTCCAAAACCCGGCATCGGAGCCAAGACCTTTCACGCCTGTGTATAAGCCAAATGGCTTGGCATTGGATGAGCAATACACGGAGAGCTGCCTCGACATGCGCAGCAAGTCGGAGGCGTAGCCGTTGGCGGTCTTAGCCAGCAACATCAATTGCACGCAGTCGATGTCGTCTTTGGGGCAACGCGCCATGAACTGCTCAGCCGAGCCAGTCACAGAGGTGTTGCTGAAGCCAAACAAGGCATTTGTCGTCTCACCATCGTCGCGAAGCCACTCCACCGTTTGCGCGTAAAGACGGTTATAGTCTTCGGCAGAAAGTTTGTCATACCATTGTCCAGTACCCGCTGGATAGAGATACACGAGCGTTGGCAACTTTATCCCATAGTCGTCGTGAAGCGAGCCAAGAAACGAGGCTATCTTCAATGTCCACGCTTTCAGCTTCTCATTTGCCTCACTGCCGTCTTCCAAGGCGTTATCGCCTGGATATGGCACCGTCCAGAGCATTATGGCAAGCCCTTGGCGGTGCATGAACGCGATGGCTGTCTTGCGTATCAACGTGGTGTCAATGCCATCAACATTCCGCTTTCGCCCACTCTCTATGCCGGCAAGCTCATAACCTGTCACGGCGGGATTGTCGCCCGTCACCTCGTTGAGGTCGCTGCGGCAGGAGTCGCCTTGCCAGCCTATGCCCTCAGCCGTGGCATACATTTGCCCTAACATCACTCCCCTGTTCTCAAACGAGAGGAGGTTTTGGCGCATGTTCTCCGTGCGGGTGGTAAGTCCCGATGAGCCAATCTTCTCATAAGTCTTATTTGACCTTGAGCAAGAAGCCAAGACGAGTACCGACAATAATAAACAAACTATCTTTCTCATAGCTATTTCTTACCCCAATTACTCAGTGTCACGCTTTGCGTCTTCATGGCATCTTTCCAGTAGTCGGCAGGGAACATATTGTTTGTCTGCGACTTGCCATCCTCATAGTAGTAGTCGTACCACGGCATGAAGTAGAGGAACTTGGCGCCGGCATCCCATATTTCCGAGATTGTCGGCATCTTCTTAGTTATTGTCGTGGCGGAACCGTTGTCGGTGGTAAGGTTACCACACTCAGCAAGCGTGATCATCTTCGAGGGATAGAGCTTCGACAGTCCGTCGTATTGTGCCTTCAGCTCCGCCGTGGTCGAGCCATAGCAGTCGCAACCCACGATGTCAACCATGTCATCGCCAGGGTAATAGCTCTCGTCCGACTTGTTGGTAGAGGTCTCCGCCGTGCCTGTCCATATCCATATCAGGTTATGTATGCCCCGCTCCTCGAAGTAGTCCTTCATCGTCTTCCACAACTTCTTATAGGTGTCGCCGCCCTTGGTGCCCCACCAGAACCACGCGGCAGGAGTCCAGCCCTGCGTGTTGAGCATGTTTCCGCTTGCCTCATGGAACGGACGCCACAGGGCCACCACTCCGGCTTCCTGAAGTTTGAGGATGTTTGTCGCGACCTTGTCCATCTGGTCCCAGAACCACTTGTTCTCCCAAGTGCCATCCGTCCAGATGTTGTCCATGTCCCATGTGGTCTTGTCGGGCGAGCACGTCAGGCCGTCGTAGTTCTTGGCGTTGAAGTCGGCCTCGCTTGCCGGCACGTTGAAGTGCCACATGAGCGACACCACGCCGCCTTTCTTCGCCCAGTCGGTGACGGGCGTGATGTCGGAGTAGTTCACCCAGTCACCGTCAAACGGGATGTGTATGTAGTCGAAGCAGTTGATAGCGGGATATGTGCCCGTTGTCTTCTTCACGTTGTCGGCTCCGGTGGTGTTCCAGTTGACCTTTGCCATCGCGGAGGTTACGATCTTCTTGCCATAGTAATATTTAAGGTAGGCATAGAGAATCTTCGTGGCGTCGCTCGCGTTCTTGTCGGCAAGCTGCAATCCGTTGATGTCAACAGTGACATTGTCCTCGCCCGCGAACTTGAACACCACTTTCTCTATGTCTCCGTTCTCCGTCTCCGCCCACGGCTCGTCGGCACCAAGCACGTCAGTGTATACGGAAGTCTTGTTTTGGTCGTGGGCAATCTTCACTATCTCGGTGCAAGAGTATTTGTCCACCGTCACGCCATCCTTATGATACACGAAGACGGAGTCCTTGGCGGTTTGTGCCATCATCGGAAGCGATGTGGCACAAACGACACCAAATGTCAGTGAAGCAAGTATGCGGTTTATTGTAAGTCTCATAAAACCTGTCATTTCTTGTTTATCTTAATGGAAATTCCCGATGCCTTGATAATGTACACGCCACGCTGTAGGTTGGCGAGTGACACCACGGCATCACCATTGTCATTGCGAACCTCGACCCTCACGGCCACGCCGGCAAGGGAGTAAACCCTCACCTTGCCAGTGTCCACTCCATGAAACACGAGATTGTCGCCATTGCGCGAGAAGCCTGTCTGGGACTTCACGCTGGCTATGCCCGTGGCATCGCCAAAGGTATACTCGCTGACATCATAGAGATTATATGTGGCTGTGGCCGCGTCGGTCGTGACATTCAATTTGCCATCGCCCATGGTGACGACTGGCTTCCGCGCGAGGATGAACGAGTGCACGGAACCGTCCTTCATCTTGAGGTTCAACGCCTCATCTGAAGCAGAAGCCGAGACGCAAACGCCAAGGGCGACAAGCAATGTCATAAATAGTTTCTTCATACGTTAAACGTCGTTTTTATGGTATAGCCACAATCTTGGTCACCTTCAACTGGTCGCCCTGGATGGTGAAGAGTCGGTTCCAACCATCAGCGGCACCAGTGAAGTAGGCTATCTGGGCTGCCGTGAGCGTGAACTCCACGTATGGCTTGCCGTCATAGTCCTCAAGATAGAAGGTGTTGCCCCAGTTGTAGTCGTTGATTTGCGCCTTGCCGCCGATTGATGGGTCAACATACATACGGAACTTTGACTTGCCTGGCGTCCAGGTGTACTTCGACACGTCCACGGCGCCTGTCTTCAACACGTAGAAACGACCATCGTCGCCCCATGTCAATGAAAGTGGCAAGCTCACCTTCGTGGTGCCGTCGTCTGTGCGCACGAGGTTGCCAGAGAGGTCTATCTCGTTGGGAATCACGGTTATCTTGCCCACGTTGTAGCTGCCGCCATCGGAAGTCTTGAGGGTGAGGTTATACTCGCCAGCCTCCACGCTTGAAGGAATGACAAACGTCATCTTCGTGTCGGTGCGGTCGGTTATCTTTGTCACCTTGGTCGAGCCGATGTATATTGCCTCCACGCTGTTGTAGTTGGCACCTTCTATGGTGACGCCCTTGCCTGGGTTGCCCGAAGGAGCGTTGGTCAGCGTCGGGTCGGTCGAAGGACGAACCACGAGGGTCTTGTTCTCCACCTTCACGCCGTTCTTCAGTGTCATCACGAAGCCAGTGCCGGCGGCACCAGAAGGCACCGTGACGACGATGGTCTGAGATGTCACCTTCATGTCCTTGGCCTCAACGGTCTGGTCGGTCGGGAAGGTTATCGAAGCCACGAGGTCGAGGTCGGCGCCGCGAATCACGAGACGCTCGCCTGCCATGAGCGACTGAGGCGACACTGATGACACAGTAGCGGCCTTCACCACGCACGCCACCGTGACTTGCTTGCCGTTGGCGAGAGCAAGGACGACGTTGCCGCCCTGTGCCGTCTCAGGCACTTTCACTTTCAGCTCCGAAGCACTCTTTGAGGAAATCTCCGCTTCCACGGTGCCATCGGCTGACGGGAACGACACGGTTGTCACCAAGTCGAGGTCATTGCCCGTAATGGTCAGCGTGGCACCGTTCTTCACGGGCGATGGTGTAGCCTTGAGGTTTGTGGGCACCACGGTCTCTATGCTTCCGGCTGGGACTTCCACGCCCGACTTCAAGAGCAACGTCACCTCTCCGTCGGTAGCCTCGGCTGGCAGGGTAAACGCTATCTCGCCGTCATCGCTCTTGGTGAAGTCTTCTGCCTTGACCGTGGCTCCATTAAGCTCAACGGCCTGCACGAGTTGCATCATCGCGCCTTTTATCGTCACGGTCTGTCCTGCCTTGGGCTTGGCCGGGGTGAGGCTTGCCACGGACGCGCCCTTCACGTCGAGAGCGTCTTCCGACTCGAGCACGGAAGGCTCCTCGGCCAGGTCGGTGACCTTGATGACGCCAGTGCGCGCCGTCTCAGGGATGCGTACCACGATGGTGTAACGGTCATGAGACACGAACGCGTCTTCTCTCACGGTGTCGTTATCGGCGAATATCACGCCGTGCATCAGGTTGAGGTAGTCGCCCTTGATGGTGAGCTCGTCGCCAGGCTTGCCTGAGAGGTTGCCCTCCGTGCCCACGTAGAACTTGCCTAACTTCACGTCCTCACGATATGTGATTGGCGTAACGGTGCGTATCTCGCCGCCTTTCTGTGTCTTGAGCACCACGATGCCCGTGTCGCACTTCTCGGCTGGCACCTGGATGGAAATCTTGCTGTGCTCGCCTTGCTCCAACACGTCGATGGACGTGATGGGGTCAGCGCCCGGGAGGTCTATCTCGCTCACTTGGTCGAGGTGCGAGCCATAGAAGAACAGCGTTCCGCCACGCAAGACCGGACAGGGACCGAAGGCCAGCACCCTGACATCCGACCCATACTGGTCGGTGTTGAGGTCGTCGTTGTCGCAAGCCGTCAGTGAGAGCCCGAGAAGGGCAACCACGGCGAGCATGAATATATTGAAGTATTTTTTCATGGTTTCAAAGTTTTTGTTGGTTTACTTGATTGGTACCGCGCGTATGTTGTCAATCTTGATGATTGGCTTGCAGGTCTTGCCCGTGATGCCGCCTCCCATGATAAAGAGCTCCAGTCCGGCAAACGACTTGGCTGAGATTTGGCCAGTGGCTGCCACGCCTGTCGTGCCATACTTGAAGTCGGTTATCGGGATGGTCACTGTCACCCACTTGCCACCCGTGTCGTAGCTGCCCGTGGCTTGCCATGGACGCCAGAGGGCGCGAGGCAACACGTCGTTTTGGAAATACTGGGTGTTGCTGCCTGGCACGTCGTTGCCATACACGTCCTTGCCAGCGCCAGAGAGCGTAACGTCGGTCAGCGCGCTCGGTATGATTTGCATGGCGAGGTTGGACCATGGGTTGCTCGAAGGTATGCAAACCTCAAACTTTATGGCCATCTTCTCATAGTTGGAGAAGTCCACGAGCTCATTGAGGGGCTCGCTCTTTCCCTTGACGTAGGAGACTGGTGTCGTCCACTCGCCTGGCCAATACTCAAACGAGAAGGTGCCTTCCGCCCATGTGTCATTTTCAAGCGCGGTATTGCCGTCGCCGAGCTGCAAGTAGTTGCCCATCAGCGAGGTACCGTCCGACTTGATGGTGGCGTCGTGCCAGCCGTGGTTGCCCAAGCCGGTCTTGCCGTCGAAGTCGAAGAGTATGCCGCGGCTCTCAAGGTAATGGAATTTCGACTTGGTGGTGCCGTATATTGACGTCACGGTCATCGGGCCTTCCTTGGTGCACTCTGGCAACGTGAACGACAGGGAGCTGCGGGTCTTCTTGGTGAAGTCCTTTACCACCTGACCATCGGGCAAGGTCACGGTGATGGGCACCGATGGGTCATCGATGAAATAGTTGCCGCTGAGCGTCACCTCGTCGCCTGCCTTGGCATATTCGCACGACATCTCATCGACGACAGGCGCCGGAACGATAACGTGGAAGTCGTAGGTCACGGTGTCGTTGGCCTGGGTAATCATGTATATCTTGTCGGTCACCTTGTTGGGGATGTCCTTTGGCACGTCCACGAGCAAGGTGTTGTCGGTGATATAGCTGGTGTTGAGCACGGCCTCTTGGTCGTTGAACAGCATCTTGGTGATGCTTGTCAGGTTCTTGCCCACGATGCAGATGGCCTTCGAGGGATTGGAGGCGGTGATCAAGCTGTCCTTTGACAGGACATTGGCAGGGCGGATATAATAGATTGTCGGAGAGCCGCTTGTCAACTCAAACTTGTCGGGCTCGTCCTCACACGACTGCATGGTGAGGCCGGCGCAAGCGACCATCGCCGCCAACATTAAGCTGTGGAATATATTTTTGCGTTTCATGTGATTGTCTCGTTATAAGTTTTAGAATTTTATGTCACTCAAGTCATAATCGACAGGTGCTTCCATCAACAATGGGTTGTAAGTGATGTCTGATGATGGCAAAGGCAACGTGAAGCTGCGGTCTGTCACGTTTGGCGCTGCCTTGGCGTCGTCATATTTCAGTCCTGCCGGAACAGACCATGTGCCGTTTTCATAGTAGTTCTTGTAGAGCTCGTTGAGCATGTCCTTGTCGTTGTAGGTGTTTCTGCGCTGCGACTTGAGCTCATTGATGGCTCCCTCGGGGTCGTAATAGTAGCGGCGCACGAAGTCGTACCAGCGGTCACCCTCGCAAGCGAGCTCCAGACGGCGCTCTTTCCAAACGTCCTCCCAGGTGATAGACGATGGATCCTTGTCGTAGCTCTTAACCGAGCGATGGCGCACCTGATAGAAGAGGTTGCAAGCCTTGGGGTCGCTCGTTGAGCCGTTGTTGCCAATCTTTGCCTCGCAATAGATGAGATACACGTCGGCAAGGCGAAGGATGTGGGTATAGAGGGCAGACTTCTGCTTCGAGGCGGCGATGTTGAAATACTTCAGGTGGTCGGCGTTGTCGCCATAGAGGTGTTTCACCTCAGCCGCGCCAGTGGGGTTGTCGAGCTCGCCTGGTGACTTGTGGTCCTCGTAGCCATTGTACAAGAACTTGAGGTAGTCGAAGCCTCCACAGTCGGTATAGAAATAATCGTACTTGTCGCCCGGAAGCATGAACGTGGCCTTGCGGCGGTCGTCAACGTTCATGCGGTTGCTGCTGAGCGCGTTCTCGCCAAAGGCGTCCTGCAGGTCCACCGAAGGGCCGTTCCACTCACCCCAGCAATCGCCATACTCGTCGAATCCCTTTATGGCGAGGTCGCTCTGCAAGGAGTTTTGCATCGTCCAGTTGCCCTGCGTGCTCCAAGCCCATGAAATCATGTTCTCGCCGCACACGTTGTGGTCGCCACGGAAGAGGTCTGAATACACTGGCTCCAATGAGCGTCCGCTGTGCTCGATCACGTCGAGGGCGAGCTCGGCTGCCTTGTCGAGGTCGGCCTGGTTGCGCTGGTGAGGCGTGCAGGTGATGTAACTGTAAGAGCCGGTGTTGTACTTGGTGTTCTCCTCTGAGAAGCCCGACTTCGTGAGGTATACCTTGGCGAGCAGAGCCTCGGCGCAATACTTGTCGAGACGGCCCTTACCCGTGGCGTCGCGCTCTGGCAGGAGGCTGATGGCTTCCTCAAGCACTTTCACTATATAGTCGTAGACATTGCTTATCTTGGCCTTGCGCACGTCGCTGCTCTTCTGCTGGTTGATGAGCTCGATGGGGTTGTGGATGATTGGTACGCTGCCAAACGAGCGGACGAGATAGAAGTAGGCGAAGGCTTTCCACGTGAGGGCCTCGCCCATGCAGTATCTCTTCACGTCTTCGGGGGCCTTGGTGGAGTTTTTCAGGTTGTTGTATACCGTGATGGCATGGGTGTTGACCGACCAGAGCGACGCGCTCATGTTGGCCAAGTCCTCATCCGAGCCATTGAGGGTGAACGTGAGATATGGCGACGCTCCCCAATAGTAGTTGCCCGAGAGCACCTCGCCCACCTTGAAGAATCCACGCTGGAAGTCGTACCATGGCGAGTTGTAGAGGTAGTTCACGCCCGCGCGGCATTGCTCAGCGGTTTCATAATAGTTTGACGTGTTGATGGCATCTTCTGTCGGGCAGTCGAGGTAACTGTCACAAGAAGAGAATGTGATAACCGACAAGAAGGCTGCGCATGCCACGGTCTTTATATTTGTGAGTTTCATGATTCTGCTGTTTTTAGAATGTAACGTTAAGTCCGAAAGAGTAAACGGTAGGCGATGGATAACGACCGTTGTCGAGACCGTAGACGTAGCCGTTGGCGTCGGACGTGGAAGCTCCTACCTCCGGGTCGTAACCCTTGTAGCCGGTGATGGTGAAGAGGTTTTGGATGTTGCAATACATGCGAAGGTTCTCCAGGCCGATGTGCTTGATCCATGTCTTCGGGAACGTGTAGCCGAGGGTGATGTTCTTCACTCTGAGGTAGCTGCCGTCCTCCACGTACCTGTCGCTTATGCGCGCGTTGTCGTTAGGGTCGTTGAGGCGGGCGGCGGGCAGTGATGTCGGGTTGGTCACCTGAACGTTGTCGATGTCATCATACCAGTGGTAAACGAGGCCGGAGTTGTGGCCTAAGTAGCCGCCGGTGTAGTCCTTGTTGGGATCGATGGCGGTGATTCTTGAGCGGTCTTTCACCGTGGAGGCCTGGTTCGACCAAACCGACTTCATGTTGTCGAGCTTCATGCGGAGATAGTTGAACACCTTGTTGCCCACCGAGCCGTTGACGAAGATGGAAAGGTCGAAGTCCTTATAGCGGAAGGTGTTGGTCCAACCGAAGGTGTACTTAGGCATCGGGTTGCCGATGTAGGTACGGTCGTTCTCGTCGATCTTGCCGTCGGGCTTGCCATCAGGACCGGAGATGTCCTTGTATTTCACGTCGCCCACCCACACGGTGTTGTAGTGGTTGTAGCCGTTTGAGCCGTTATACGACACGGGCTTCGGCGACTTCTCTATGTCCTCGTAAGACGTGTATACGCCATCGGTGACGTAGCCGTAGAACTGGAACAGTGGCTGGCCCACGTCGCTCTTGCTCACCACGTCGCTCCATTGGCCTGTGCCAAGGATGGCGGCGTTTGACGTGCCGGAGAGCTTGGTGAGCTTGTTCTTGTTCCATGAAATCTCAAACTGTGAGTCCCAAGAGAAGTTCTTTGACGTGATGGGGTGAGCCGAGAGCGAGATCTCGAGACCCTTGTTCTCGATGGAACCGAAGTTGCCGTAAGGCGCGGCGAGAGCGGAGCTCACGTTGCCAGATGTTCCCATGTATGAGGGGAGCTGCATGGGCATGAGCATGTCGTTGGACACTTTCTTGTAGACATCGACCGTGAGGCTGATCTTGTCGTTGAGCACGCCGAGGTCAAGACCTATGTTGGTCTGCTCCTGTTTCTCCCAGTGGATGTCGAGGTTGGCAATGCGCAACGGACGGTAAGAGATGCCAAGGCCCGTGCCTATGGATTGCATGTCAGACGACCACTTGCCGCCGCCGATATTCGAGTTACCTGTCTGGCCCCAGCCAATGCGCAACTTACCATTGGTGAGCCATTTGCCCATGAGGGCTTGCACGAACTTCTCGTTGGAGAAGCGCCATGCTGCTGCCATCGAGTGGAACGAGCCCCAACGGTGGTCGGGACCGAAGTTTGAGCTGCCGTCGCGACGGAAGGTATAGGTGAAGAGGTAACGGTCGTCGTAGTTGTAGGTCTCACGGGTGAAGAAGGAAGCCATGGCAGACGTGCCGAAACCATTGCTGATCTTGAACGTGGTAGGGTCGCCAAGCGATGGGTTGTGGATGGTGTTGGTGGGCAGGTCTTGCGCCTCGGTGCGGGCGTTGTCCCACTTGCTCTTCCAGCACTCCTGGCCAATCATGGCTGTGAAGCTGTGCTTGTCGATGTTGCCGGTATAGGTGAGATAGTTTTTGAACTGTATGAACGAGCCCGTAGACTTCTGTATGGAGTTCTCGTTCTTGGTTCTTGTCCAGTTGCCAAGCGAAACGGTCGGCCTGAAGATCTCGGCGCGATCCCAAGTGAAGGAGTAACCAAGCTCGGTGTGCCACACGAGATTCTTTATTGGTGTGACCTCGGCAAACACGTTGCCCGTGAGGAGGTTCTGCTTATAGGTAATGTCGTCCATGAGGGCGAGTGCCACGGGGTTAGGGTTGGTGACGCCCTGCTGCGAGATGGAAGTGTAGTTGCCGTCGATGTCGTAGATTGGGATGTCGGGCTTCGTGGTGAGCGCGTAGGTGATTACGCCGTCTTCCTGATCGGCCTTGAGCAGGCGCTGGTCGGTGTTGCTGTATGTGGCGCTCAAGCTGAGTTTCAACCACTTCTTGAGTTGCGAGTCGAGGTTGACGCGCGCGCCATAGCGCTTAAACTCCGAGCCGATGATGGTACCGTCCTGGTCCATGTAGTTGCCCGACACATAATATTTCACCTTGTCGGTGCCGCCCTGCGCGCTCACCTGGTGCTGGTGCTGCAATGCCGTGCGGAAGATGGCATCCTGCCAGTTGGTTCCCTTGCCCAGCACGGAAGGGTCGCTGAAATGGTCGTCGGCACTTACCAGGCCTTGTGAGGCCATGTCGTTGTAGTACTCGGCAAACTCGCGGAGGTTGAGCATGTCGATGCGCTTTGTCTGGCGCTGGGCGGCTACCATGCCGTCGTAGGTGAACTTGGCCTCGCCTGCCTTGCCTCGCTTAGTGGTGATGAGCACCACGCCATTGGCACCCTGCGCGCCATAGATGGCAGTGGCGGACGCGTCTTTCAGCACCTCCATGCTCACGATGTCGGAAGGGTTGAGGGTGGAAAGTGGTGACACGGTTGACACGGCGCCATTGCCAAGGGCATCGCGCAAGCCAACGGAGGAACCAGACGTGTTGGAGTTGTTCCAGATGACGCCGTCCACGACATACAACGGCTCAGCGCCGGCGTTGATGGTGGCTTGGCCACGCACGCGAATCGACGTGGATGAGCCTGGCGCACCGGAAGTGGCCATGGATGTCACGCCTGCCACACGACCGCCAAGCGACTGGTCTACATTTGTGATGATGGAACCCTTGAGTTGCTTCTCGTCCATGGAACCCGTGGCTCCGGCGAGGTCGCTTTTCTTCATCGTGCCGTAACCCACGACAACGACCTCGGAAAGGGTCTTGTTGTCTTCGTGAATGACAACGTTGACGCTGGTCTTGCCATCCACGTTGACGGTCTGCGTCACATAGCCTATGTAGGTGACTACAATTTCTTTCGCGCCTTTGGGAACGCTGATGCTGAAGTTACCGTCCAAGTCGGTAACGCTTCCAACACCTTTCAAGCCCTTTACGGTCACAGTGGCGCCAGTGATGGGTTCTCCGGTATCGTCTTTCACGTTTCCGGTCACCTTCGTCTGCGCGAATGATAGGCTCGTGATCAAAAGAGCCAAAAAGAGCATCACTACTTTTTTCATAAGGTGATTGATTTAAAAGTTTTATTTTTTATGTATTTATTATATATATTGTATCATCGCTCCAAGGAGTCATGATGGTTTTCATGGGTTTCGATTGCAAAGTTATTGCAAAACAATGACATGGGATGATACTATATTTTTAGTTAATGATACTATCTTGATATAAATCAATATCACCAGGTTCAGGATGAAGAATAATACTATATTGACAAGAATAGGAATATGATTATTGCCATTGAAAATTCACGACAAATTGGGCTCTGAGAATCGTCTGCTTGAAAAAACTCTGTGCTTCGCTCCATCTGCGGCCATTCTTGCGACTTTTCATAAACTACTGGTTATCAAACACTTATTGTCCGCACTCCTTAAACGATGACAAAAGCGGGAATTATCGCGTTGCCTTCACGCCACAATCGCGGCGCGATTACGGCGTAATGACAACCACATTGAGGCGTGAAGGCGATGACATTGTGGCGTGAAGGCAGCATCCATGCACTTGAATCGCGATGCCTTCACGCCTCAAACGCGTCACGATAGCGCAAACAAAGGCAACATATCATGGCTTTCTTGCCTTTTGTATGCCATTCGAACCGTCATCCACTCTCTAAAACACGCTCTCGCGAAGTGTTAAATTCCGGCAATGAATCTTTACAATCGTGCCCGTCTCGCTTGCCATTATTGGCAGGATGGTTAAAATAATTAAGCATTGCTGACAGTATTGGCACGATTTGTCACGCCAAGTGCATGGGCACGCTTGTTGCAATATGGTGGGTGAAGTTCGGAAGTCGGACGAGGAACAACGAAAGGCGTTACAAGGACGACGGAAGAGCTGAGGATAAAGAAAATAGAACTAAAATATAATTAGGAGGTTTGCATTATGTTGTATCCAGTTTTGAGAGACATGAACAATTGGTTGGACAATGATTTCGATGATGTTCTTGACACAAGTTGGATGCCCCGCGTAAACTTCACGGCACCAGCAATCAATGTCAAGGAGAATGAAAAGAACTACGAGATTGAGGTTGCCGCTCCTGGTGCCACAAAGGAAGACTTCAAGGTGACCGTCACAAACGATGGCAACTTGGTAATCAAGATGGAGCACAAGGACGAGAAGAAAGATGAGAACAAGGGCGACGAGAAGAAAGGCAAGGCAACTCACTATTTGCGCCGCGAGTTCTCATACAGCAACTACGAGCAGACTCTTACGTTGCCTGAGGACGTGGAGAAAGACAAGATAGAGGCCAAGGTTGAAAACGGCGTGCTTCGCATCAGTCTCCCTCGCACCGCAAAGGCAGAGAAAGAGACAAAGAAGATTGAGATTGCCTAACGGCAACGCTCAACGCATCGCTCAATAACAATAACATCGCTCAATAATAAACAAGGGCGTATCAAAGACCGATAAGGTTTTTGACACGCCCTTTTTGTTTGATGAGCCTTTTTATTTGTAACTTTGCACGGCAAACCAACACTTAAAAAACAAGATAATGCCATGACAAAGGTTTTCACATCTTTCGACCACGATGACGACGCTCGACGCGATGAGCTGATACGCACCATTGAGCACAGCGTGGAGCGACTCACGCTCGGCGAGCTGGAATCGCTCTACTACGACTTGGTGTCGAAAGACTATATAAGGAAATAGACGACGCGCGATTATTACTTCGCGTTCTTTTCCTTCAGCAAGTCCCTTATCTCGGTGAGCAGCTTTTCCTCATTGCTCGGGCCTGGTGCCGGTGCCGGCTCCTCCTTCTTCTTGCGTGCCAAGGCGTTGATGCCCTTGACCAAGAGGAAGACGCAGAAGGCGATGATGACGAAATCGAGAAGGGTCTGGATGAAGTGGCCATAGTTTATCGTGGCGGCACTCATCTTCTCGACACCAGGAATCTCCACTGTGGGCAGCGTCACTTTAAGGTCGGAGAAATTGACACCGCCAATGAGCCAGCCAATGGGCGGCATGATGATGTCGTCGACAATGCTGCTCACGATTTTGCCAAAAGCACCGCCGATGATGACACCGACAGCCATGTCTACCGCATTGCCCTTGACGGCAAATGCCTTGAACTCCTCAAAGAATTTTCCCATGATATGATTTTTGTTAATGATTATATCGTCTTGATAATGGTCTTACTATATATATTAATGTGGAAGCGAACTGTCAATTGCAAAGTGGATGTTGCAGACGTGAAACGAAACACGGATGATGTCGCCACGGCAACGACTTTTTGATGAAAGATTCTGCTTTTTTATATAATTTAATACTCAATTCATCGGCAAAATTAGAAAATATATTGTATCTTTGCAACCGTAAAAAGGGAAAATTTCTTTTAGAAATATATTTTTGTAAACCTTTATAAACAAAAAGTAAAATGGCAAACGTAAAAGTAGCTATCAATGGTTTCGGCCGTATCGGCCGTCTGGCTTTCCGCCAGATGTTCGCAGCCCCTGGTTATGAGGTTGTCGCTATCAACGACTTGACCAGCCCTAAGATGCTGGCTCAACTCCTGAAATATGACACCACACACGGTGGCTATCAGGGCATCATCGGTGGCGAGAAGAAGCACACCGTAGAGTACAAGGACGCTCAGTACGCTGAGGACGGCCGCACCGTTACAGTTCCTGGCTCAATCACAGTGGACGGCAAGGAGATCACTATCTATGCTAAGCCAAACGCAGCTGACCTGCCTTGGGGCAAGCTCGATGTTGACGTGGTTCTCGAGTGCACTGGCTTCTATACATCAAAGGCTAAGAGTGAGGCTCACTTGAAGGCTGGCGCAAAGAAGGTTGTTATCTCTGCTCCTGCTGGCAACGACCTGAAGACCATCGTCTTCAACGTTAACCACAAGACTCTGACAACTGACGATAAGATCATCAGCGCAGCTTCTTGCACAACAAACTGCTTGGCTCCTATGGCACAGGCTCTGAACGACGTTTATCCTATCCAGACTGGTATCATGCAGACCATCCACGCTTACACGGGCGACCAGATGATTCTCGACGGTCCTCAGCGCAAGGGTAACCTCCGCCGCAGCCGTGCAGGTGCTTGCAACATCACTCCTGCTTCTTCAGGTGCAGCTAAGGCTATCGGCCTTGTTCTTCCTGAGCTGAACGGTAAGCTCATCGGTGCCGCACAGCGCGTGCCAGTGCCAGATGGTTCTACAACTCTGCTCTACGCTGTTGTTAAGGGTAAGGACGTAACAGTTGAGAAGATCAACGAGGCTATGAAGCAGCACGCTAACGAGAGCTTCGGCTACAACGACGAGGAGATTGTTTCTTCTGATATCCTCGGCATGCGTTACGGCTCACTCTTCGACGCTACTCAGACAATGGTAGTGAAGATTGACGACGACACTTATGAGGTGCAGGTTGTCAGCTGGTACGACAATGAGAACTCTTACACTTCTCAGATGGTTCGTACAATCAAGTACTTCGCTGAGCTGAAGTAATACCAAAGACACACATCTATCATTCATGATATGTGGAGCCGCCCAGTTGTGCACTGGGCGGCTTTTTATATTTTAGTGAGAATATGTGGAAATATTATGCTCTTTTGTCTGCGTTGTTCGCCGCCCTCACCGCCATATTCGCAAAGATTGGCGTGAAAGACATCAACTCTGACCTCGCTACCGCGATACGCACCACCATTATCTTGATTATCACATGGGGTATAGCCATCGTGGGAAATCATGCCAACGAGGTGAAGGACATACCGTCGCACACCTGGCTTTTCCTTGTCTTATCAGGTGCTGCCACGGGCTTGTCGTGGCTTTTCTATTTCAAGGCCCTACAACTGGGCGACGTGTCGAGAGTGGCACCTGTCGACAAGCTCAGTGTGGTAATCACCATCTGCCTGTCGTTCCTGTTCTTGAAAGAGCCTGTTTCAGCCAAGGTCATCCTCGGCGCGCTCTTGATAACGGCTGGAAGCATCGTGATGCTATACAAATGAAAAACCATCACGAACTTTACAATTGAAAAGCCATTACGGGCTTTACAAAAAAAGAAACCGCCCCTGCCCTATTAAGCAGAGACGGTTACCAACAATATTCTATACTTTCCCTATTTTTCTTTCATTGCTTATTTTATCTCAAACACGGCTGCCGACACGGCACCAAGCGTCACCACGTCGTTCTTGCCAGTCTTGAGACTTGCCTTGCCTGTTGAGATAAGGGCTTTTGCCTTGGCCTTGGCTGTGCCAACGTGTGGCAACACGGCTTTCACGGCCTTGCCACTCGGGTTCAACGCCACGACGCATATCTGGTCACCCTGCGTGCGCTGGTAAACCATTGGATAAGGCTGCTTCAAGTCACTAATCAACTTCCAGTCGGCGAGGTTGCCGAGGGCTGGCGTGGCATGGCGCAAATTGACCAAACGGCGAGTGAAGTTGAGCATTGAGTTGGGATCTTTCTCCTCCGATGCCACGGTTATCTTGCCGCCATCGGTGGCCACTGGCAAGTAGAGCTTGTCGGGAGCGCAGGTAGAGAATCCTGCCGTGGCACCTGGTGCCCACTGCATTGGCGTGCGCGTACCGGCACGTTCATTGGAACCTTCCTTGCTTGGCAAATTCATCTCATACTTCATGCCAATCTCATCGCCGTAATAGATAAACGGCACGCCAGGCATGGTGAGGAAGAATGTCATGGCCACTTTCAACTGGTCTGGAGTGTTGCGCGTACCGATATTCGGGCGCTGATAGTCGTGGTTAGCCGAAGGAATGGCGACATAACCTTTGTCGCGTGTGTTGAAATAAGAGTAAGAGTAATTGGTCACAAACTCATCAAGGCTTCCCTTTCCGGCCTTGTCAAAATAGCAATACTTGTAGGTTTCTTTCTGTCCTGGCCACAGTTTACCCCAAGGGGTGTTGTGGTCAAAGAAGAGCGAGCCATAACCTGGCACACCGAAATGAATCATAAAGTCGATGTTGAAACCTGCCGGGATGGCGACTGTCGGGTCTGCCCATTCCGAGATGAGCACGCACTGTGGATAGTTCTTGTCTTTCCATGCGCGCATCTCGTTCCACAACTTCGATGTCTCCACCTTTCCTGGGTCGTTCTTGACGAGAGACGCGGCCATGTCAACACGGAAGCCGTCAACGCCCTTGTCGAACCAGAACGCCATGATGTTGCGCAACTCGCGGCGAAGGGCTTGTGGGCCTGGAGCCGTGACGGGCTGCTCCCACTTATGGTTAGGGTCTGGATGGGCGAAACCATAGTTGAGGGCTGGCTGGCACTCAAAGAAGTTCTTCTCGTAGTATTTTCCGCGTGGCGCGTTGAGCTCCACATATCTGCCAATGGTCGAGGCCTCGGGCAGTGGCTGCTTATGGCGTGCCACGATGTCGGCCTTGTCCTTGTCGCTGATGTTGTCGGTCCAGATGTAGTAGTCGGCGTACCTGCTGTTGCGGTCTCCGTTAGCACTCTCCTGGAACCACTGGCATTTCACGCTGGAGTGACCTGCCACGAGGTCAAGGCACACCTTGATGCCACGCTTGTGAGCCTCGCGCAGGAGGGTCACCATGTCGGTGTTGGTGCCAAAACGTGGGTCTATCTTGTAGAAATCAATCACGTCGTAGCCACCGTCAAACCATCCCGACTCGAAACAAGGATTAATCCACAAGGCGTTCACTCCAAGACTCTTGATGTAGTCGAGCTTAGATGTTATGCCTGGCAAGTCGCCTATGCCATTGCCGTCGGAGTCCATGTAGGACGATGGGTAAATCTGGTAGAACACGGCATCATGAAGCCAGTTGGGGCCTCGTTGGTCTGTGCCTTGGGCAGAGGCTGATGTCAACGCCATTGCCATGGCTGCTGTGAATAAAAGTTTTCGCATCATGATAGTGTAGTTTTTAAGGGTTATTTGCTATATCCTGGATTTTGGTGCAGGTTCTTGTTGAGGTTCAGCACCGAGTAAGGGATTGGATATACGCATGTGTATCCGGTCTTGTCATCATTGTAGTCGCCGGAGAGTGAGCTATGCGCCACGCCTGGATAGCGGTCAACGGTCGGCTCAGTGAAGGTGCAGAAGCGTATCTGATCTTGTCTTCGCGTGCCTTCCCATGCGAGTTCTATCATGCGCTCGTCGAGGATGT
>DAIOUH010000012.1:0-31110 GCA_036751585.1 Prevotella sp.
ACCTGAGTACATCATCATGAAATTGTCAAGGTAATCGCAATGAAAGCCATTGACTGCCAATGTGACAAACGTGTCCCATTTCAAGAGAGTGTCCAACAAGGACACAAGCATGGCTACAACAAACATTATCTTACCGTTTAGCTATATCATCAAACAACACCTGAAGCAATGCCTTACCAGCTTTAAGGTTTAAGCCTCTCTTCTTACCAGCATCATATACGACCTTTTGTTGGATGTTGTCGTAGATTAAAGTGTTGTCTGCCGTAATCATCCCTATACCATCATTTGGCAAGAAAAACGCGAAGTGATTGACGGCTGGGTTCATCAAGTCCTTGCTGAATATCATGTCATCATGCCTTACCCCTAATTGTGACAGGAGCGTTACGGCAATGTCTTGCTGCGAACCGTAAGTGTCAATGGTCATTGGTTGCTTTATGGCACCGCCAGTCCAAATCAATGGTATGTGGTATCGCCAAGGCTTGAAATTGTCGGGATGCTCTGGCCAAGCCCCAAGATGGTCTGGCACAAGTATGACGATGCTATGGTCCCACTTCTTGCTGCGCTTGAGTGCTTCCACGAAGCCACCCACGCTATTGTCGGCGTAGGCAAAAGCGTTGAGAATCTTGTTCTTCAAACGGTGATAAGGCACATCGAAAGGCTCGTGCGAGCTTGATGTTTGGATTACTGTTAACCGAGGTCTTCCATTGTCGGGCATGGCATGAAGGTCATGCTCAACGCGCTTTATGAGCAAATGATCGGGAACTCCCCATTTACTTAATCTCTCGCTAATCGGGAAATCAACGTCCTCAGTGATATGCTTGAATCCTTGGTTCACAAGAAACGACCGCATATTGGTGAAGTCTGCATCGCCTCCATAATAATAATATGTTTCGTAGCCTTCTTTCTCAAGGTGCGAGGCTATCGATGGCATGTTAGACGTCTTACGCGGGAACTTCATCAGGCTAACGGTTGCTGGAGCCGGATAACCCTGCAACACCGAAACAAGTCCACGATCGGTGCGGAAACTGTTAGCATAAAACCTGTTGAAGTATATGCCTTCCCTTTTCAAACGGTTAATATTCGGGGTGACACCTGGCACGTTTGTCACAGAGTCGGAGAAGCTCTCCATTATGACAATATAAACATCGGGCTTGCGCACACTCGGGCGAAGCAATCGCACAATACTGTCAGTTGATGCTTTTGCGTATAGCTTATGGTAAACAGAATGAGCCTCAGCGTCATCCATGAAGCGATATTGCGCTGAAAAGTTCTCATTGTGTGACACGCTCTCCATGAAAGACAGAAGAGGATTTACCGCCGCATGGTTGAGTTCTTGAACAGGAGAGAAGTAAGCTCTTCCTGAGTTCATTGTCGACACGGTGACACCTCCACGAATCGGCAAAAATAGCAAAGCCGTAAGGATGAGCAATGGGAGCCATTGACAACTCCTCGATTTCCGAGTGAAACAGTCGCCACCCCATTTGCGCCACAGCAAATGAAAAGCCAGAAGTATGACTGCCATGGCAACGACAAAGGCGATAATACCGAGTAGTGCCTGCCACCAAACGACACTCGCCATTGCCGACGTTGGCGAAGAGAAAATGAAAAACAATGGTGTTGAGTCGAGTGGATAGCCCCAATATCCATAAAGTGCGATATTGGCGACAAAAGAGAGTGACACTACTATTGCTCCAATCAGCGACCAGCCTCCAACTATCATCATCAATATCTGTCCGGCTTTCCGTGAATGAATCGCTTTTATGGGTAATCCGCTTATTGTCAACAACAAGGCAGGAATTGCCGTCAGATAACCTGCCATCGACACATCGAGTGGCAATCCATGCCATATAACGTCAATGACATGGGCAAAACCTCCGTATATCAGCAAGAACAGAGGTTTTTGAAGCACAAAGAAAAGTGTCCACAACAAGAAAGTGGACACCAAGAGCACGATTTTCTTTCTCATCGGGGGCAATGACTTATTCGCTCAATTCATCCAAGCCACTCCAAAGAATGGTTTGCCCGTCTTTGGTAAGCTCGAACCATGGTTCCTCGTCGCGAAGTGAAATGTCATCATAATCGAACGGAAGCACCACGGTGTCGTGACCATCAGGAAGCACCAATCCCATCTTGCCATCTTTCTCTGCTATGACTGGCATTGACACGAGGTCATCGACATATACAAATGGCGTGCGTAAAAAGTCATATACCGGATGTATGAGGATAGTCCCATCCACATCCTTGATGCCATACTTGCCATTTTCTTCAAACACTTGGTGAAACCTCACGTACTTTTCCTTCATGCGTTTCTCATAGAAGCTCATGGTTTCCTCATCGGCGACCATCTTCACGAAATAATTGTAAGAATCGCAGAAGTTTGCCATGGAACGGGCAATAAGCATACGCCAATCGAGATTGGCGATAACTTTCCGGTTGAGGTCAATATACTTTGCCATGGCACGCTCGCGTTCGGGAATAGAAAGAGTTTCCACTCGTTGCTCTACCTTCTCCAGCATCGACAATGAGCCACGTGCCTTGATGTAGCGGTGAATTTGCCGTCCCATCTCTCCGGCAAAGAACTTATCCAATTGCCTAAGCTCTATTTCGTCACGGAATATACCATCGATTGCCATATCAAATAGTGTTTAACGGTTATTATTGTCTTTTCTGCAAATTTACAAACATTGATTGTAATACCCAAAAAAACTATCATTTTTGTTTGAAGTGGCATAATCAAAAAAGCGCTGCATTCCTCTTTCGGGATGCAGCGCTTTCAATTTTATTGAGCCTTTGCCGGAAATGGTATGATGTCATAAATCCATAAAAGAGCTCAAGGCCATATCTTACTTATAGGCTTCTATTTCAGACACATACACGTAAGGATATGATGAATAGAAAGACACGATCGGGTCTACCCTCAGATACTTTGTCTTTACAGGACTGTACAGTTCCGCTATCAATGGCTTTGTGCCGTCTGGTGTTGTTTGCCACTGAACAGTGCCTATGCTTGTCCAGTTCTCGCCGTCATTGCTGCTGAACAATTCAAAGCTCTTGGGGGAATAGTTGACGTAGTAACCTGTCCTTGGGTAAACGGCCACAGCGCTGACCTCTGTCTCCTCATCAAGGGTGATACTCCAGCCGCCATAACCTATATAGGAATATGTGGAGTTTGCCTTTGAGCCATCGGTGAGCTTCCCAGTATCGTCTCTTTGATAGCCAATGTTGAACACCTTGGCTATATTTAGCTTTGTCTTGTCTTCTATCGACCCAACCGACTTGATGGCATTATAAGAGTAAGACACATAGGCACTAATGCTGTTTAGGTTGGTACTAATCTTTGCGTCCCCCTTCACGTCTTTGATAGTAAATGTCAGCTTGCCCTTGTCTCCTGTAGACAAAGACTTGGCTGCATCGTTGTCCTGCAATTTGGCAACGACTGGTTCGCTCGACTGCTGGCTACCCTTTGGAATGGTCACCGTGCCACGCTCCATCACGAATGCGTCAACAGGAATGGCCTTGAAGTCTCCAAGATTCCGTGCTGTTTTTTCAGCGTCTGGAGCAACGGTAACGGTTATGTCCTCTTCAGCAGGGCGTGTCAGGTTCACATAGAACTCCACGTTATAGTCTGGCATATCGTATCCCACAGGGGTCTTTACCACCTCCACGCCCTCGCTCTGTTGTACAGCATCGTTGGCGTAAATGTATGCTTTTATGCTTTCATAATCCTCTTTCTCGGTTGGGAAGAGGTTCTCGCCAAATTCCTTGTCGTCACTGCAAGCCACGAAGAGCGGCAAGGCTGCGAGCATAAAGGCTGGCAAAGTTATGTTTTTGAAAAATGATTTCATTGTCTCAGAAGTTTTTAAAGGTTGTTATTTGCCATCAATGCGTACATTTGGTGTCCATGTGGGTTCGCCGTTTGTTGTCTTGCAGATGTTGCCATGGCCGGTAGCGTCAGCGAACTCATCGCCTTTACCCTCGTCCATTTTCCAGTAAGCCTCAAGACCATCGGTGTGTGGATCAAGCACATACATGTTGTTGGCAATCTCCGCCTGGGAACGAGCCTTCGTCCAGAAACGCAACTCAGAGTACATGGCGTTGGCAATGAAATACGATCCCGAACTTGCTATGCTCATGTTGTCCACGCCCACAATCTTGCCACCGAGGTCCATGGAGTTGTCAAGCACGCCATTCACGTAAAGGTAGAGCTTGGTGCCCGTGCACACGAAAGCCAAGTGATACCATGTGTTTTGGTTGAACAGCATATTAGAGTTCATCTGCGACCCCTGTGTCTTTATTTGCAAACGGTTGCCCTCAATAGGTGCGTCGCCGAAGCGTATGTATATCTCGCCATCGTGCCCTTCCTTGCCTCCAGCCGAGAAGATGGCCTGGTTGTTGCCTTGACCGACAGCCGTCATGAGGCGTGACATATTGATATTCATCTCTACCGTCCACTCTTTCAGGTCGTACGATTGGCGCAGGGTCATCGTGGCGTAGTTGCTACTGTTTAGTGTCGGCACAGCTTGATAGATAACCTGATCAAGCACATAGATAATGGAGCCTCCCGATGTGAGCACATTGGTACCATCGTTGCTAGTAATCTTCAATGGTATGGCATATTTCTTTCCGCTTGCTTTCAATTCTGCCGAGAATGGGTGTACCATGATGTTAACTGGGCTTGACGATGCATTACCCTCGCTGATGATTGCCTCATTAGCTGAAAGTGTATACTGATTGGCTGGCAATACCTCGTAGGTGGTAGAGTTTAGTTTGTTGTATTTCTCAAGCGCTGCCTCATCTACAGATA
This sequence comes from Prevotella sp., assembly GCA_036751585.1. Taxonomy (GTDB): domain Bacteria; phylum Bacteroidota; class Bacteroidia; order Bacteroidales; family Bacteroidaceae; genus Prevotella. The sequence goes on from DAIOUH010000012.1 coordinate 4,805, forward strand.
TGGCAAAGGTGTGATTCTTTGTGGCTGGAGATGACAGGCTAACATTCATTTCTGTCGACACGGTCTCAGTGCCAACAGTTATCTTCTTTGCAGTATTGCCATTTGTGTTTGTTTGGGCTATGTAAGCCTGGTTTTCAAGCACGTCATATTTTGCGTCGTTGCACGAGACGAACAGCATGGCAAATGCCGCCGTGCACCCCAACAACAATTTTGATATATTCGTTTTCATGGTGTTGTAATGTTTTTTTTCGATTTGTGAACATCGTTACTTTACAGATGGGTTCTGTATCTGTATTGACTGGCGCAACCAAGGATATGTGACAGACTTGCCCGACACGGAGTATTCATACTCCATATGGTACGAGCCACATCCGCCCTTCCTCACGGCCTTGCCATTAATGATGGGTTTCCATTCCGCCATGCCAATGAGGCTTGGAACCGTGCGTCCGTCGCGTGTAGTATGGGCCACGCCTCCGGCCTTGGCATAGTTTTCGAAGTTCTCCGTGACAATATACTTCTTTGCAACCTCCTCGGCTGTTAGACGATCGGCTTCCTCTGTGGCACGTTGGAAGTTGTTAACAGTGCTGTTGAGTCGACTGTCGAGGTCAGCATAAGATCCACAGCTGTAAGCTTGCACGATGAAGTAGTCGAAGTAGTGTCCATAGTTGCTGTTCACGCTCTGTGGTTCACCGTCGATTACGAACAAGCGCCCCGTGCCCGACTTCGGGCCGATACGTTTCGACATCTCTTCGATGAAAACGGCTTCTGCGTCAGCTTGACCTGCTATATTACCTGGAGATCCATAGTGAGGCTCATAATCCCAGTCGAAACCATCATAGTTGTATTTGTCTATGGAGTCGCACAGGGCATTGGCATACTTTCGTATCGCTGCGTTTCTGGCTTCCGTCTTTTCTTCAGCTGTGGCATCATCAGCGGTCTTGTATCCCCAGAACTCAGCAGGGTCTGTATCTGCAGGGGTAAGCTGTGTACCTATGTTGTCTACTATGAAGCACAAAAGGGCGCGTGTGCCTTTCACTTCCTGCACATATTCCAAGTCGGCCTTGCGCTCTGTCGACAGGTTGAAAGCATTGCCCCAAATTGATACGAAGTCAACAGAGTCGGGCAAACCTTGAAGCGTATTCTCAAGTGAGAGACCAGCTCCTACCCAGTTGCCGAACCACCCGAAAGCCACCTCATGGTCGCTCTTCTTATACTCACGTAGCTGTTTATAATAAGCCTCCGACTTGTTTGTGTGTGTCAAGTCGGTAGGGTTCTTTATCTCGGTGTCTGTCCAGTCACTGCAAGAGGCAATGAAACCAAGCGTCGTGACGAGGGCAAACATGTAAATAATCTTTTTCATTTTTGTTAATTTGTTTAAGAGGTTTGGGTTACTTCTTCTGCCACCACATCTTTGTCTCATAGTTGTCGGCCCCGCCATTGAGCTGCAAGGCCTTGTTGTAGTTGGCTGCATTGTTTATCGACTCTCCGTTTGGATAAGGCACTCGATTCGCCACCTGATAGGCGGAACCATTGGATTGTGCTACGTCAAATACCTTGGGATAACCCGTACGGCGTATCTCGCACCATGCTTCCTGACCATTCGGGAACAGGGCAATCCATTTTTGCGTAATCAGGCGCTCGAGCTTCTTGTCTGCGGAAGCATTGTCATCCCACTTGATGGTTATGTCGCTGACGTGGCTCATGGAACGTCCATATCCCCCCCCGGCATCTTGGTAGTCGGCTTGAATGCTTGTGTCGTCGGCCAAGTATGAGTCGGCATTGCCAGCCCCCCACTGCTCAAACGACAGGCGCACGCCCTCGTTATACAAATCCTCGACGGTACCGCCCATGCCGCTCCATCCAGCCAGAGCACCTTCAGCACGGCAGAATGCCATCTCGGAAGCGGTCATCCACACGCCCTTGTCGGTTTGCGACACGTTGGCTGCTGAGTAAAGCTGGTCGGCGGTTGCCTTGTTGCCTATCGCGGCTCCTGCCAAGCAACCTATTACCTTGCGCGAACCTTCCGTTGCGGTAGCCTTGAAATACTTGAGTATGCGTGGGTCGTTATACCCATTCATGTATGTTTCCAGGTCAGCGCAAGCGCGAGTATCACCCCACTCTACCGATGTCTTGTACAATCCATTTGGATTGTATGTTATGGTCAAATTGTCATCGTTGCTCGTCATCACGCCAGCGGCCACAGCCTCCTCGCCACACTGCTTGGCAAAAGCTGGGTCTGCAAAACGCATACGAATGGCCATACGCAACTTTAGGGAATTGGCATACTTGAGCCACTTGGCGAACTTGCCACCATAACAATTGTCATAATCAGCGTTTACGGTAAGGTCCGGATTGGCTGCGACCATGGGTTGCAGCACGGCAATAGCCTTGTCAAGGTCAGCAATCAGAGCCTTGTAAATTTCCTCCTGTGAACTGTATTCCTGTGAATCATCAGTAAGTCCGGCTGGGAATGCGCCGTATACGTCGGTGAAATACTGGAAGCACTGGGCACGTAGGATTAAAGCCCACGCATAGTTTATGCCCTCACCGCCTGTAAGTTTTTCCACTTCTTGGAAGGCTGACACTACTTTCGGACGCATGTCGTTGAATGGATAGCCTGCCCAACCGTTTGGTGCGTTGAAGCACACGAAGTTTGAGCCATTCCACCCGTTGTTGGCATATGTCATGAAGCGTCCTAAGTAGTTGCCTATGAGGTCGAAGTTCATTTGATATGAGTTTTCTTGCTCAGGGAAAGCCTGGTTTTGCAGTTGAACCAGGAATGAGCCGCTGGCGAAGTTGTCGCGATTGAGCTGCTCACCGTCAATCTTGTTGCCAGGACGGTTGACATTCTCGAATCCGTCGGTGCACGATGTCATTGTGCCCATGCCCAGCAGACACGATGCCCCGATAAGGAGCATGCCAGATATATTGGATAATTTGGTTTTCATAATGAATATATATGATATTGTGTGTTATGAGATGGAAAGTTTGACTCAGAAGCTCACTTTCACGCTGAAGCCCAACGAGCGCAGGCTTGGTTGCATGAAGTAGTCGAGACCCTGATAGTAGGTGCCTGTTGAGGCGGTAGACTCTGGGTCAAACGGAGCCTTGTTGTAAATCATGAAGAGATTGCTGGCGGTGAGTCCTAACGTTACGCCAAGCTTGCCAACCCATGAGCGCGGCAAGGTGTAGCTGATGTGGGCTTCCTGCAGACGCACGTTGGTGCCACTGTACATATACTCCGACCATATAGGATTGGTGCCACCCACTACTGAATAGTAGTTTTCTGCCGTCATTGTGCCAAGGTTGACAGGGACGCCGCCGTTGTCGCGTGCCACTGCCGATGCCTTCGACACACCGTAGCTGTCTATCATTGCCTGTGTTTGCGACAACACGATACCGCCCAGACGTGCTGTGACAAGGAAACCAAGGTTAATGCCCTTCCATGAGAACTCGTTGGAGAGTCCAAGGTTGGCCTTTGGTAGCACGGAGCCAAGGAAACGTGGGTTGCCGCTGAGAGTCTGCTTCACTGGTTTGCCGTCTTGGATGAGAATATTGCCCTCGGCATCGCGTGCGAAGTCCACATATGAGTATAGGTCGCCCATTGTGCCACCCTCGCGCAAGATGGTAGAGAGACCCTCAAGTCCTCCTTCTGATATGAGGTTCTTGCTGTCGTCAACATCGCTGCCGAAGAGCTTGATAATCTTGTTCTGGTTGGCAGAGAACGTGAATGTCGGGTTCCAAGTGAAGTCGCCCCATGTCTTGTTGTATCCAATTGACAGCTCAATGCCACGGTTGCGTATGTTACCCGTCTGTACGTAGGCAGACGTGTAGCCCTCTACCTGATAAGGTGCTGTGACGAGCTGCTTTTTGGTGTTCGACTGGTAAAGGGTTAAATCGAACGTAAGTGCGTTGTTGAAGAATCGTGCGGTTATACCGGCCTCCCAAGAGTTTGTGCGCTCAGGAAAGAATTCATCTGGGAACTTGTAGGTAACCGTTGTGTACTTGCCCGATGCAGGGTCATACTCGTAACGCGACCCAGACGACAGGTTGGTAGGAATGGCCGTACCTACCGATGCCCACGAACCGCGCATCTTGAGATAGTTGATCCATTCTGGCATCTTGGCCATTTGCGAGATGACAGCCGACAGGCCTACCGATGGATAGAAGAACGACTCATGCGTTGTCCCTGCAAGCGCTGAGTCCCAGTCGTTACGTCCTGTGAGCGTAAGGTATAGCATGGAGCGCCAGCCCAACTCCACGTTGGCGAACATCGAGTTGATGTTGTGGCGAGTTTCGGCATAGATTGGACGGTTGTCGTTAGTTACCTGGCCGTAGTCTATAGCGTTAGGCGTGAAGATGTTAGACGGTGCTTTCAGTCCGCCTTGGTAGCCCTGCTGACGATAGTGCGTGCGAGAGAGCGACGCGCCCACGTTGGCGCCAATGGAATAGTCGCCCAAAGTCTTGTTCACGTTGAGCATGAGGTCTCCATAAAGGTTTCTGTCGAAAGCGTTGTCATAGGCATAGAAACCATAGTCGGAGTGTGCAAAGTAGTAAGTCGATGCATAGCGCTTGTCTTGGGCGAACGTGTTGGAGTCGTCCCAACGCATACGCCCCGTGACATCGAGCCAATCGAAGATCTTGTACTTCACGCTGCCACTTACCATGTAGCGATTGCGATTGTTTGTGCGGTTCATGCGTTTGGCTACCCAGTAAGGGTTCTGCATATTAAGATCGTTGCCGAAGTTCCAGTTCTGTACGTAGATTCCGCGCGAAGCGTCCCATACCTCAAATGTGCGCACGGCATCAAAGCTCTCGCCACGTGGGAAAAGATACAAGCCTACGAGAGGGTTGAAATACTGTCCCTGTGCCATGAGGTTTTTATCGCTCTCCTTGATGTAGTTGAAGGAGAAGTCAAGCGACAGCTTGTCTTTAAGCATCGACGTGGTGTTACGGAATGTCACGTTGTAGCGGTCATAATCGCTGTTGGGTATTATGCCAGCGGCGTTGGTCGTTCCGAGCGAGATGTAAGTCTGGTTTTTATCATTACCTGCTGTCACCGCCACGTTGTTTTGTATGTTGGAACCCGTGTTGAAAAAGTCCATTGGGTCATACGCGCCATAAGGTGACTCTATTTTCTCGCCCCACGACTTTACCTCACCTGGACGGTTGATGTACGAGTTTTGAAATTCCGGGCTGACGAACGGACGCGAGAACTGCGAGCTGTGCGAAATCTGTACGCTCACCTTCCCTTCCTTGCCTCGTTTGGTGGTTATCATTATCACGCCTTGTGCGGCAGCTGAACCATAAAGGGCTGCAGCGGCAGGGCCCGAGAGAACGCTGATGGACTCAATGTCCTCAGGGTTGAGGTCGCTTATGCCCTCACCGCCAGGCTGGGTAGAATAGATAGATCCTGTTTCGCCTGAGTTGCGGTTGCTGATAGGCACACCATCAATGACATATAATGCTTGGTTTGATTGTCCAATGGATTTTGGTCCACGCATCACCACACGTGTTGCGCCACCCAAGCCGGCAGACGAGGCGTTGATGTTGACACCTGCCACCTTGCCAGAGAGTGAGTTCATGAAGTTTGCGTTCTTCACCTCGTTAATGTTCTCTCCGCCCAATTTCTGTACATTGTATGACAGTGCTTTCTCTGAACGCTTGATGCCAAGGGCCGTGACGACGACATCGCCAAGCATTTGAGTATCTTCCGTCATAGTGAAGTTCATGGTCTGTTTGGCCTTGGCTTTTAGAGGAGCATAGCCCATATAGGTAAGTTCAAGTTCCTGACCTGGGGTCGCCTTCAATTGGAAGTTGCCATCGAGGTCTGTCACGGCAACATCCTTGGTGCCAACTACCTTGACTGTGACGCCAATAAGTGGGTCACCGTTCTTGTCAACTACGGTTCCTTTCACAGTGCCTTTTGCATCTTGCGCGATACTGTTCGTACTAAAGCGTGGCGAAGCCTTGGACGAGGATGCATTATAGCTCGAAGCGTAACCAGCCATAGACACGGAAGCGAGCAATGACATTGCGACGATATTACGTCGTCCGGTCATTTTCTCCATGATTTGGTTTAGATTGGTTTTCATAAAGTTACTATAAATATTGTATCTATTTAGTTATTTTTTCATATAGAGCTAATCAAATTGGCATTATGTCAACCATATGCCTCAAGTGGTAATCATAATGTTTTTATTGATGGTTCTCGTTTGGTTTTTATCATTGCAAATATACTAAATCATGAGGGATGACACAAGATTACCACGCAGATTTAATATATTTTATATATAACATACACGTTGTTCATCAACGTATACAAAACTATTTCGTTCGTTAGTAGCTTTCTATTTTACTTCAGAAGTCTTACCGTCAGGGATAGTTTATCCGATCCTTTTGCTTTTTCCGCTCCATTTATCTATGGTTAGCTTTATTACCTCCGTGCGTGGAAAAGAACGCTCGGCATATTTGAGCCCTATTTCGGCATAATCGCTTGAGTATTTACTGAGAATGAGTCGCAATGCCTTGCGCTTCTCTTCGTCGGATAGACCTATTTCTGCCCTGCACTGAAGAACAATGCTTTGGTATGTGGTCGTGAACTTATCTGGTATGACGTGCGTCCGCCCCACCACGCAAAACGATACTCGCGCGTTCCCTGCCATGCATCGCAGTTTGCGTCCCTCCTTGGCGCAATGCACATACAGGGTGTCATCACCATTCCATACATAGTTTACTGGCACACCATAAGCCTCAACCTCATCACTCGTGCCATCGACCATCGACAGCACGCCATATTCTCCACCGCGCAGCAGTTCGCGCGCCTCATCCTCAGAGAAGAGCCTATCTTGGCGGCGGACATCATCGTTGTTATATTCCATATTCATATTTGATTATTATCCAACCTTCTTTTGATACTCTATTATATACATAACAAAGGGTCGAGAGCCAAATGGTTCTCAACCCTTGTTATATTAACTAATAAGTGTTATTCGTTTTATCTTGGAGATTAGTTGTTCTCTGGACGCAGCTGGCGAACAGTTTCGCCTGCACGCCACATTTCCATGTCGTGCATAGCCTTCAGCTCTGCGTTCAGCTTCTCACGGTAGTCAGCCTGTGAGTTCTTGTCGATAGAGATCTGAGCCTCATTGCCGCTCTCAACCGATGCATACAGCCATTCCATGACAGGCAGGCAAGCAGCCTTGAAGCGAGGACGCCAGTCAAGTGCGCCACGCTGTGCGGTAGTAGAGCAGTTGGCGTACATCCAGTCCATACCTTTCTCACCGAACAGAGGGCCAAGGCTTTGTGTGAGCTCCTCAACAGTCTCGTTGAATGCCTCAGAAGGTGAGTGTCCATGCTCACGCAGCACTTGATACTGAGCCTCGAGCAGACCCTCAATGGCACCCATCAGTGAGCCACGCTCACCTGTGAGGTCAGAAGTAGCCTCCTTGTTGAATGTTGTCTCGAACAGGTAGCCAGAGCCAATACCTACGCCCATGGCCAAAGTCTTCTCTTTTGCGTTACCCGTTGCATCCTGATAAACGGCGTAGCTTGAGTTGATGCCGCGACCCTCCAGGAACAGCGTACGGAGAGACGTGCCAGAACCCTTAGGTGCGACCATGATCACATCAATGTCCTTTGGAGGAACCACGCCTGTGCGATCGTTCCAGTTGATTGCAAAGCCATGGCTGTAATACAGTGTCTTGCCCTTTGTCAAGAATGGCTTGATTTTTGGCCACTGTGCTATCTGACCAGCGTCTGAAAGCAACATCGCGATGATTGTGCCTTTCTCGGCTGCCTCCTCGATAGAGAACAAAGTCTTACCAGGAACCCATCCATCGGCAACTGCCTTGTCGTAGCTGCGACCCTTACGCTGACCAACGATTACGTTGAAACCGTTATCACGAAGGTTGCCTGCCTGACCAGGACCCTGAATACCATAACCAATGACCGCGATGGTCTCATTCTTCAGCACTTCGCGTGCTTTCTCTAATGTGAACTCCTCTCTCGTGACGATGTTCTCTTCAACGCCACCAAAATTCATTTTTGGCATAATACTAATACTTTTAAGTATAACTTGTTGTTCTTTTTCTTCTTTTTATTGGGTGGTTCTTTAATTGGTTGCAAAGGTAACGGTTTTATATAAAACCGCCAAAGATTTCTTTCAATCTTTTACAAATTTAACCTTACACCTTACAATCTCTACTTCTTTTTCTGCCAGTTTTGTCATCTTCACCACATATACGCCTTCCTCCACTTGTGCTTTGTAAAGGCGTACCACGTCGCCCACATGTGCCTCCGCCACATAAGCGATGTCTATACGGCGCAGGTGATGAGTGCGATAGTAGTCAATGTCGAAGAGGTCGAGCACATGGTCAATATACTTTACCGAGTTGAGATGACCATTGATGTCTATATCATTATAATAGATGTGTATTTCTCTTGCCAACTCCAAATCTTGACCTATGACCACTCTCGCAGGAGGAGCTATCGGGCACTCTTTGCCAGCCTCTACGTATTTCTCAATGAGTCCGTCGTGCACGGAATATATGTCGGTGGGCTGGCGGGTGTCAATGTCTATCATCGCCCAAATGCTTCGTCCATAGGCATAAGGCTTGGTGCCATCCGGACTGACAACGGCGTAGTTGCGGCTGGTAAAGAACTTCTTTACCGACTCAACCCAAGTTTGCACTTCCACCTTATCGTATGCCTTAGGCATATCCACTATCTCAATGGCGAAACGCGAAAGCACCCAAGTCTTTCGACTGCGGTTCAACTCAGCCACGCCATACCCCCTGTCGCCGCTATGGTAATCGGCGGCATTGAGCATGCCGTTGCCTAAATGTCCAGGGAAGAGCCTGTTGCTGAAGTCGCAATGAAAGGGCTCCACCTGGAAGAGGTATGCTCCGACCTTGGGCAAAACTTCCTTACTCTCCATGTTCTTGAAGATATTTGGTGACTGGCTCCTCAAAACTGCGCGTCACGGCAATGCGGCCCGAACGCGTGTATTGGAGCAGGCAATCGAAGCTGTTTAGCTTGGAGTAAAGGTCAGTGATGTCCTCTGTCAGGCCGGCAAGCAGCACCGTGGCATAAGTCGGGTTCACCTCCATCATTCGTGCGTTGTGTTGGCGTATGGCACGCGAAATCTCCGGATTGTCGAGAAGTATAGGCGTTGCGATCTTGTAAAGGGCTACCTCATGGATGAAAAGCTCATCATCTGTGTAATAGTCTGCCTTTATCACGCTTATCTTCTTCTCTATCTGCTTCTTTATTTTCAATATTTGGTCAGCGTCGCTCCAGCAGGTTATAGTGTACTTATGTATGCCATCGATGCTCGAAGCCGACACGTTGATGCTCTCGATGTTTACCTGGCGACGAGTGAAGACTCCCGTTATCTCATTGAGCACGCCTGCCACGTTCTCACTGTAAACCAATAGTGTATAGAAATTGTTTTCCATTGAATTTCAAGCTTATATCAGCGTTATTTTAACATAAGGTCTTTTTAGATGTCGAGATGCAGTTGCATTTCATCCACAGAACTGCCTGGCGTCACCATCGGCCTCACGTTTTCATCTTCCTTCACCGCGCACTCAAGGATGTAAGGGCCATCGGTCTTCACCATTTTCTCCACCTTCGCCTTGAGTTCGTCACGATTGGTCACGACATCGTAGTTGATGCCATAGCCCTCGGCTATCATCTGGTAGTGGGGGTTAAGCATGTATGTGAACGAGCGGCGATGGTTGAACATCAAGTCTTGCCACTGGCGCACGTTGCCAAGGTAATGGTTGTTGAGAAGGATAATCTTCACTGGCGCTTGTTGCTCCATGATGGTGCCGAGCTCCTCAATGCACATCTGGAAACTGCCGTCACCCGTGAAGAGCACCACCTGCCTGTCGGGAGCGCCAAATGTCGCTCCTATCGCCGCTGGCAAGCCGAAGCCCATGGTGCCGAAGCCGCCACTGCTGACCACGCTGCGCTCTTTCTTGTACTTGAAATACCGGCACGAGAACATTTGGTGCAGGCCGACGTCGTTGCACATCACCGCCTCGCCGTTGGTGGCCTCTGCCACGGCGTTTATCACCTCGCCCATCAGCAGTTCGCCTTCCTTGGGATGCACCGAAGGGTCTATCACCTCGCGTTTTTCCTCCTCATACAGGGGCTTGAACGACTCTATCCATTTCTTGTGCTCGTTTTTGTTGACCAACTTCGTGATTCTTGCCAAGCTCTCTTTGCAATCGCCAATTACCGCCACGTCGGTCTTCACGTTCTTGTCTATCTCCGCTGGGTCAATGTCGAGGTGTATCACCTTGGCTTGCTTGGCATACTTGTCGAGCCTTCCCGTGACGCGGTCAGAGAAACGCATGCCAATGGCGATAAGCACGTCGCACTCCTGCTGCTTGATGTTTGGCGCATAGTTGCCGTGCATTCCGAGCATTCCCATGTCAAGAGGATGGTCTGTAGGCAGTGCCGAGAGGCCCAAAAGCGTGCGCGCCGCCGGTATGTCGGCTTTCTCAAGAAACTCGCGCAGCTCCTGTTGCGCGTTGCCAATCTCCACGCCGTGGCCCACGAGGGCGAAAGGCTTCTTGGCGTTGTTGATGAGCTCTGCCGCAGCTTCCACGGCTTCCTCGCTTATCTTTGGATAGGGGTTGTACGAGCGCACCGTGTCGGTCTTTCCGGGCATCCATTTCGCCTTGCCCACTTGGGCGTTGCGTGGGAAGTCGAGCACCACGGGGCCCGGGCGTCCACTCTTGGCGATGTAGAACGCGCGGTTCACTGCCCACGCCACGTCCTCAGGACGGCGAATCTGATAGCTCCACTTGGTGATAGGCTGTGCCATGTCCACGAGGTCAACCTCCTGGAAGGCGTCAGTGCCCAGCGCCTTCACGCCCACCTGGCCGGCTATCACGACAATAGGAATGGAGTCCATCATGGCATCCGCCACGCCCGTAAGCGTATTTGTGGCTCCCGGTCCGGAGGTCACGATGGCCACGCCCACCTTGCCACTCACACGGGCAAAGCCCTCAGCGGCATGCGCCGCGCCTTGCTCGTGCCTCACGAGTACGTGTTTGAACCAAGGGTCTTTCTTGTGCGTATATGTATATAAGGCATCGTAAACGGGCATGATGGCACCACCGGGGTAACCGAAAATGGTCTTCACATCTTCTTGGTACAGGGCACGCATCAGTATCTCCGCGCCGCTCACTTCCTCGCCTATTTTCACTCCCTCCCAGGGTGCTATAGGCTCATTGCTATTTTGTTTCTGCATATATTATTCTTATTTTCCAAGTACACGTATGCCGCGTGAATCCTTAGTCGATAATTCTCACGCCACCTTTGTCTGCCGAGCTCACGCTCTGCGCGTAAGCACGAAGTGCCTTGCTCACCACGCGCTTGCGCTTCAGCGGTTGCTGCGGACGGGCGTCAAGCTCCTCGTCGCTCAGCTTCACGTTGATGCTTCGACTTGGTATGTCTATCACGATTATGTCGCCATCCTTTATCTTGCCGATGTTGCCACCGGAAGCGGCCTCAGGACTGATATGGCCAATGCTCAAGCCCGACGTTCCGCCCGAGAAGCGGCCATCGGTGATGAGGGCGCACTGCTTGCCAAGGTGACGGCTCTTGATATAAGATGTGGGGTATAGCATCTCCTGCATTCCGGGGCCTCCCTTAGGTCCCTCGTGGGTTATGACAACGCAGTCGCCGGCTTTCACCTTGCCACCGAGGATGCCCTCGCAAGCGTCTTCTTGCGAGTCGAAGCACACGGCAGGTCCCTCGAAATGCCACAATTCGGGAGCCACGCCGGCAGTCTTCACCACGCAGCCATTCTGCGCAATGTTGCCGAAGAGCACCGCCAAGCCGCCGTCCTTGGTATAGGCATGCTGCAGGTCGCGAATGCAACCGTTGGCCCTGTCCGTGTCAAGGCTCTCCCATTGAGCGTCCTGGCTGCCCATCACGGTAGAGAACTTCCTGCCTGGCGCGCTATGGTAAATACGATCCGCCTCGGGGTCAATCTGCGGGCCAGTAATATCATATTTCTTCATCTGCTCGTCGAGGGTCTTGCCATCGACGCGCTTCACTGAGCCATTGATCAAGCCGCCCTTGTTCAGTTCGTTCAATATGCCCATGATGCCGCCGGCGCGGTTGCACTCCTGAACGCTGTATTTTTGGGTGTTTGGCGCCAACTTGCAGAGGCAAGGCACCTTGCGGCTCAACTTGTCTATGTCTTCCATCTTGAAATCCACGCCACCCTCTTGCGCCACTGCAAGCAGATGGAGCACGGTGTTGGTGCTGCCACCCATGGCTATGTCGAGCGTCATGGCGTTGAGGAACGCGTCGCGTGTGGCTATGCTGCGTGGCAACACGCTGTCGTCGCCGTCCTCATAGTATGCGAACGCGTTTTTCACGATGAGGTGAGCCGCGTCCTTGAAGAGCTGAATGCGGTTCTTGTGTGTAGCGAGGATGGTGCCGTTGCCGGGCAGGCTCAAGCCTATCGCCTCGGTAAGAGAGTTCATTGAGTTGGCAGTGAACATTCCGGAGCAACTTCCGCATCCAGGGCAAGCGCACTGCTCTATCTGCCTCATCTCGTCGTCCGACACACTCGTGTCGGCGCCCTTGATCATGGCTGTTATCAAGTCGGCGTTCTCGCCTTTCCAGCGACCTGCCTCCATTGGGCCACCCGAGCAGAACACTGTCGGTATGTTAAGGCGCATGGCTGCCATGAGCATTCCCGGCGTCACCTTGTCACAATTGGATATGCATATCATGGCGTCGGCCTTGTGGGCGTTTACCATGTATTCCACCGAGTCGGCTATGATGTCGCGCGAGGGAAGCGAATAGAGCATGCCGTCGTGACCCATGGCTATGCCATCATCCACGGCGATGGTGTTGAACTCTGCCGCATAGCAACCCATGGCCTCAATCTCCTTCTTGACAATTTGCCCAATCTCATGAAGATGGGTATGACCTGGTACAAACTGTGTGAAACTGTTTACTATCGCGATGATGGGCTTTCCAAATTGCTCATGCTTCATTCCGGCTGCCACCCAAAGGGCCCTGGCACCTGCCATTCTGCGACCTTCAGTGCATACCGCGCTTCTCAATTGATGCTTCATCTTGTCTTTTCTCTTAATTGTTGTTTTAATTTTTGCAAAGTTACTGACTTTTATTGTTATTTGCAATAATCTTTAGCAAACTATTTGCAAAAACAAACGATTTATAAGTGTTTTCCTTTAATAAACAAACAAATTAAAAGAGAAAACGGCAATCCGCAAACGAATTGACGCTTTATTTAGATATTTGAGACCTTTCATTTGAAAACATCTTATCAACCGTTTCTTGTCGCAAAGATGATATTTAACCCAGCAAGCGTTTCTCTGACAAAAAATTATTGTTTTTTACACTTTCTATCGCAAATCGTTTGAAAATTATATGTAATTTTGTAAACAAATTAAAGAAACGGCCAAATAGCTTTGCTAAAACTTACGAAATGGCACTATGGAGCCTAACTAATTCACCATACTAATCAACCAATATGTTAAAACAAATTGTCAACGGACGTATACTCACTCCCCAAGGCTGGCTCGACAACGGGTCGGTAATCATCGAGGACAACACCATCAAGGCGGTGTCCAACAGTGACCTCCACATTGTTGGGGCCGAGATTATTGACGCAAAAGGATGCTATGTCGTACCTGGCGGCATTGAGATGCACGTGCACGGTGGCGGCGGTCGCGACTTCATGGAGGGCAGCGAGGAAGCCTTCCGTGTCGCCATCAACGCCCACATGAAGCACGGCACCACTTCCATCTTCCCCACCCTGTCTTCATCGACCGTGCCCATGATAGAGGCGGCATGCGAGACGTGCGGAAAGCTGATGAAAGAGAAAAACAGCCCCGTGCTCGGTCTTCATCTTGAGGGCCCCTACTTCAACCCGAAGCAAGCTGGAGCGCAGATTCCAGAGTGGATAAAGCCCCCCGTTGCCAAAGAGTATGAGTTCTTGATGGACAAGTACGATTGCATCAAACGTTGGGACGAGGCTCCTGAACTGCCTGGCTCGATAGAGTTTATCAAGTCGTGCCGCAAGCACGGCGTTTTGCCTGCCATAGCTCACACTCGCGCCACATACGCCGACGTGGTGGCTGGCTACAAGGCCGGCATGACCCACGCCACCCACTTCTACAACGCCATGCCCGTGGTCTACAAGGAGCATGAGTTCAAGGTGCCTGGCACTGTGGAAAGCATATATTCGCTTCCCGACATGACCGTTGAAGTGATTGCCGATGGCATACACGTGCCACCAATCATGCTCCGCGTGGTCTACCAGATTAAGGGCGTGGAGCGCACTGCCCTCATCACCGACTCGCTGGCGTGTGCCGCAAGCGATGGAGACGTGGCTTTCGACCCACGCGTTATCCTTGAGGATGGCGTGTGCAAGCTCGCCGACCGTTCCGCCCTCGCCGGCTCCATCGCCACGATGGACCGCCTCGTGCGCACCTGCGTGCTGAAGGCCAACATCCCCATGGAGGATGCCTGCCGCATGGCAAGTGAGACGCCAGCGAGAATCATGGGCGTGCTGGACCGCAAGGGAACGCTCGAAGACGGCAAGGACGCCGACATCATGATGTTCGACAAGGACATCAACCTCACCTACGTCATGCAGATGGGCAACGAGGTAACAAACCAGCTGTAAAGATACACATTATTATATATAATACGTATTCTTATCAGCTTAGCAATCAATCTTAAAACAACCAAAACGTTATGCTAAAGCAAATTGTCAATGGCCGCATTCTCACACCACAAGGATGGCTCGACGGCGGCTCATTAGTAGTTGACGGCAAAAAGATAAAGGTCGTGTCAAACATTGACCTGCACGTCGTGGACGCGGAGATCATTGATGCCAAGGGATGCTATGTCGTACCTGGCGGCATCGACATCAACGCCCATGGTGGCGGAAACCACGATTTCATAGAAGGCACTGAGGAGGCTTTCCGCGCCGCGGTCAACGCCCACCTCAAGCATGGCACCACCTCTATATATCCCACCCTGTCTTCGTGCACCATGCCCATGATAGAATCGGCCTGCAAGACCTGCGGCGAGCTCATGGGCGAAGAAGACAGCCCAATCCTCGGTCTGCATATCGACGGGCCGTACCTTAACCCCAAACAAGCCACGTCTCAGAATCCTGAATGGATAAAGGCGCCAGTACCCGAAGAGTACAATCCCATTCTCGACAAGTATCCTTGCATCAAGCGATGGGACGAGGCACCGGAGCTTCCCGGTTCAATAGAATTTATTAGCGCATGTCGCAGGCACGGTGTCCTGCCCGCCCTTTCGTGCACCCATGCCACATACCATGACGTGGAAGCAGCCCACAGGGCTGGCATGACCCACGCCACGCATTTCTACAACGCCATGCCCGTGGTCTACAAGGAACGTGAGTTCAAGGTCCCAGGCACAGTGGAAAGCGTCTATGCACTCCAGGACATGACCGTGGAAGTGATTGCCGACGGCAAGCACCTGCCACCAGTGATGCTTCGCGTGGCATACAAGGTGAAAGGTGTGGAAAAGACGGCTCTCGTCACCGCATCTTTGGCTTACGCCGCAAGCGATGGCAAGGTGAACTCAGAGCCACGCGTAATCCTCGAAGACGGTGTCTGCAAGGTGTCAGACCACTCAGCTCTCGCTGGCTCGATAGCCACCATGGACACTCTCATCCGCACTTGCGTGAAGGAGGCTGACATACCAATGGCAGACGCGTGCCGCATGGCAAGCGAGACACCGGCAAGGATCATGGGCGTGCTGGACCGCAAGGGTACTATCGAAGAAGGCAAGGACGCTGACATCATGATGTTCGACAAGGACATCAACCTCACATACGTCATGCAGATGGGCAAGGAGATAACCAACAATCTCTAAGCGCGTCGCCTCGCACGGCAAGCAAAACAAGATGGCCGTCATAACCTCGTTTCGGAAACGAAAGGGTTATGACGGCCATTTTTTATTTGTTTGCTATCTAAACAGCGCGCTTGTGTTATTTGTAAAACTCGTGTTTTGCCGCGGCAAGGGTGTTTTTCATCAGCGAGCAAATGGTCATGGGACCCACTCCGCCTGGCACGGGGGTGATATAGGAGCACTTCGGCGCTACCTCATCAAACTTCACGTCGCCATTGAGCCTCCATCCACGTTTGCGCGTGGCATCCTCTACGCGCGTGGTGCCAACGTCGATTATCACCGCGCCTTCCTTCACCATGTCAGCCGTCACGAAATCGGGATGACCTATGGCAGCTATGATGATGTCAGCCTCACGGCACTCTTGCTTCAATGTCTTTGAGTGGGAATGGCACACGGTGACCGTGGAGTCGCCATACTGTTTCTGCATCATCAGCTGTGCCATGGGCTTGCCCACGATGTTGCTCCTGCCGAGCACGACGCATTTCTTGCCGGAGGTCTCTATGTTATAATGTCGCAACAAGGTAAGTATACCAAGTGGCGTTGCCGAGATGAAACATGGCAAGCCTATTGCCATCCTGCCCACGTTGATGGGATGAAAACCATCCACGTCTTTCTTGTAGTCGATGGCCATTATCACCCTCTGCTCGTCAATGTGCTTGGGCAAGGGCAGCTGCACTATGAAGCCGTCCACGGTGTCATCGTTGTTGAGCCTGTCCACGCAAGCCAACAGTTCCTCCTCGGTCACGTCGTCCTCATACCTTATGAGCGTCGACTTGAACCCACATTGCTCGCAGGCTATGACCTTGTTTTTCACGTAGGTCTCTGAACCACCATCGTGGCCCACGAGCACCGCCACGAGGTGAGGCTGCCTGCCTCCCTTGGCAATGAGGTCTTTCACCTCTTGGGCTATTTGCTCCTTGATGGCAGCCGCGGTAGCCTTACCGTCAATCAACTGGTAGCTCATTTCATTTTCGGCATATTGCGCATCATCTGCTTCATGCCACTTCCCGTGACCATCTTCATCATCTTGCGGGTCTGGTCAAACTGCTTCACGAGGCGGTTCACCTCCTGAACAGTCGTGCCTGAGCCCTTGGCGATGCGCAGCTTGCGGCTTTGGTTGAGTATCTCTGGGTTGGTGCGCTCCTTTGGCGTCATCGAGCGTATTATAGCCTCGATGCCATTGAAGGCGTTGTTGTCTATGTCGATGTCCTTGATGGCCTTGCCCACGCCAGGTATCATGGATGCCAAGTCCTTGATGTTGCCCATCTTCTTGATTTGCTCTATTTGCTTGAGGAAATCGTTGAAGTCGAACTTGTTTTTCTGAATCTTCTTTTGCAGGCGCTTGGCCTCCTCCTCGTCAAACTGCTCCTGGGCGCGCTCCACGAGAGAAACCACGTCGCCCATGCCGAGGATACGGTCTGCCATGCGCTCTGGATGGAACACGTCGATGGCTTCCATCTTCTCACCGGTACCGATAAACTTGATAGGCTTGGTCACCACAGTCCTGATAGACAGGGCTGCACCGCCACGGGTATCGCCGTCGAGCTTGGTGAGCACCACGCCGTCGAAGTCGAGACGGTCGTTAAACTCCTTTGCCGTGTTCACGGCGTCCTGACCGGTCATGGAGTCGACCACGAAGAGTGTCTCATCGGGATGCACGTGCTCCTTGAGAGAAGAAATCTCGTTCATCATCTGCTCATCGACAGCCAGTCGGCCGGCGGTATCTATTATCACCACGTCGTTGCCTTTGGCCTTGGCCTCCTGAATGGCGTGGTCGGCAATCTCGTTCACGTTCTTGTTGTCGGGCTCGCTATACACTGGCACGCCAATGCCCTCGCCCACGACCTTCAACTGGTCGATGGCGGCAGGACGGTAAACGTCGCAAGCCACGAGCAGCGGGTTCTTATGCTGCTTGGTCTTGAGCATATTGGCGAGTTTGCCACTGAATGTCGTCTTACCAGAACCTTGAAGACCCGACATGAGCACGATGGCAGGCTTGCCTTCCAAATGAAGCTCAGAAGCCTCGCCACCCATGAGCTTTGCCAGTTCATCATGCACGATCTTCACCATGAGTTGTCCTGGCTTGATGGCGGTAAGCACATTCATGCCAAGGGCCTTGTCCTTTACCGTATCGGTAAACTCCTTTGCGACCTTGTAGTTGACATCGGCATCGAGGAGCGCGCGGCGCACGTCTTTCAGCGTGGCGGCGACATTGAGCTCCGTTATCTTTCCTTCACCCTTAAGTATCTTGAACGAGCGTTCAAGGCGATCGGTTAAATTCTCAAACATATTTTTAATTAGCTAATTTTCTGCAAAGGTACTATTTATTTATTAAAACAGAGATTTTCCTGGCATATTTCATCATTCTGACGGCACCATGCAAAGGGCGTCGGCTTTACGCTTGAATCGCGCCGCGATTCAAGCGTAAAGCCATCGCGATTCAAGCGTAATGGCGCCGCGATTCAAGCGTAAAGCCGAAGGGCGCGTTTTTGGGGCAACATTTAGTAGTGACCTTTGCGGAATATGGCTGAAAAATGGTAATTTTGCAAGCTATATCAATATCACGTAAGAGATGAAGAGGATTCAAGATATAGTAAAAGAGAAAATCATGATTCTTGACGGAGCGTTGGGCACCGTCATACAAAAGCGCGGCCTTACGGAGGAAGACTTCCGTGGCGAGCGGTTCAAGGACGCTGAGGGTCAGACCAAGGGCAACAACGACATGCTCAACTTGACGCGTCCCGACGTCATCCTCGACATTCACCGCCGCTACCTGGACGCTGGCGCCGACATCATAGAGACCAACACGTTCTCGTCGCAACGAGTGTCGCAAGCCGACTATCATCTTGAAGACTCCGCCCGCGACATGGCGCTTGCCGGCGCACGCCTCGCCCGCCAAGCCGCCGACGAGTTCTCCACCCCTGCCTGGCCGCGCTTCGTGGCAGGTTCCGTGGGACCAACCAACAAGACGCTGTCGATGTCGGCGGACGTGACCGACCCCGCCTCGCGCGAGCTGACCTACGATGAGCTTTGGGCCGACTACTCGGAACAGATAGACGGTCTCGTGGAGGGTGGCGTGGATGCCATCCTGATAGAGACCATCTTCGACTCGCTCAACGCCAAGTGCGCCATCGACGCCGCCATGAGCGTGATGCGTAAGCGTGGCGTGGAGCTGCCAATAATGATGAGCGTGTCGGTGAGCGACCTCGCCGGACGCACGCTCAGCGGCCAAACGCTCGACGCCTTCCTCGGGAGCATAAGCTCCTACCCCATCTTCTCCGTGGGCCTCAACTGCTCGTTTGGCGCGAGGGAGATGAAACCATTTCTTGAGGACTTGGCGCGCAAGGCGCCTTACTACATATCCGCCTACCCCAACGCCGGAATGCCCAACGCCATGGGCGGATACGACGAGACGGCGGAGAGCATGTCGCCTCTCATTGGCGAGTGGATGGACGAGGGACTGGTAAACATCGTTGGCGGATGCTGCGGCACCGACTTCTCGTTCATCGAGAGATACAGCGCGTTGTCGCAAGGCAAACGCCCACACGTGCCGCAGCCCAAGCCATCCACATTGTGGCTCTCGGGATTGGAACTCCTCGACGTGAACAGCGACGTGAGGTTCGTCAACGTGGGCGAGCGATGCAACGTCGCCGGCAGCAGGAAGTTTCTCAGGCTCATAAAGGAGAAAAACTATGAGGAGGCTCTCTCCATAGCGCGCAAGCAGGTGGAAAACGGCGCCCTCGTCATCGACGTGAACATGGACGACGCTCTGCTCGACGCCAAGGAGGAGATGGTCAACTTCCTGAACCTCATAGCCTCGGAGCCAGACATATCAAAGGTGCCGGTGATGATCGACTCATCCAAATGGGACGTGGTGACCGCCGGACTGAAATGCTTGCAAGGCAAGTGCATCGTGAACTCCATATCGCTCAAGGAGGGCGAGGACGTGTTTCTCGCCCATGCCCGCGACGTGAGACGCTTCGGCGCGGCAGTCGTGGTGATGTGTTTCGACGAGAAAGGACAAGCCACGACCTATGAGCGGAGGGTTGAGATAGCCAGCCGTGCCTACAAGCTCTTGACCGAGAAGGTGGGCATGAACCCTCTCGACATAATCTTTGACCCGAACATCCTCTCCATAGCCACCGGCATAGAGGAGCACGACGGCTACGCCCTGGAGTTTATCCGCGCCACGCAATGGATTCGCGAGAACCTCAAGGGCGCGCACGTGAGCGGCGGCGTGAGCAACCTCAGCTTCTCCTTCCGTGGCAACAACTACATTCGCGAGGCCATGCACGCCGTGTTTCTCTACCACGCCACGAAGGTGGGCATGGACTTCGGCATTGTGAACCCATCGACCAAGGTGACCTACTCGGACATACCTGCCGATGAGCTGAAGATAATAGAGGATGCCATACTTGACCGTTACCACGGGGCTGCCGACAAGCTGACGGAACTCGCCGAGCGCAAACTCGCCGAGAAGGAGGCCCTGAAAGCCGCCAACGGCGTGGCGGCACCCAAGGCTACCACTGCCGATGAGTGGAGGAAGGAGCCGCTGCACGACCGACTGGTATACGCCCTGCGCAAGGGCATCGGCGACTACCTGCAAGAAGACCTCGAAGAGGCGATAAAGGAGTTTCCGCGCACCGTGGACATCATCGAGGGACCGCTCATGGACGGCATGAACGTCGTGGGCAAGCTCTTCGGAGACGGCAAGATGTTCTTGCCGCAAGTGGTGAAGACGGCGAGAACCATGAAGCAAGCCGTGGCGATACTCCAACCATACATAGAGGCGGAGAAGACTGGCGGAGCCACGACAGCCGGCACGGTGGTGATGGCGACGGTGAAAGGCGACGTGCACGACATAGGCAAGAACATCGTGAGCGTGGTCGTGGCGTGCAACAACTATGAGGTGATAGACATGGGCGTGATGGTGCCTGCCGACCAAATAGTGAGAAAGATACAGAGCGTTCACGCCGACGTGGTGGGGCTCAGCGGACTGATAACGCCCTCGCTCGACGAGATGGTGAACACCGTGAGGGAGATGGACAAGGCTGGATTGACCATACCCGTGCTCATCGGAGGCGCCACGACATCGGAGATGCACACGGCATTGAAGATAGCGCCGGCATACAAGGGTCCCGTGATATGGCAGAAAGACGCGTCGCAAAGCGCGGCGATACTCGCCAAGCTGATGAACGAGAAGGAGCGCAAGCCATTCCTCGACGAGCTGTATGCCCGCTACGAAAAGCTCCGCGAGGAATACCGACAGGAGCAAGTCAAGCTCAAGCCGCTGGACGAGGCGAGGAAGAACAAGCTCGACCTGTTCTGATTTTTTAAGATTTTCATACTTGTGGATTTCAATTGTTTTGTTTAATTTTGTTTGTTGGAAACCAACAACTAAAAACAAAGCAATTGAAATACCTGCTTATACCCGAAATAGATGAGAGCCGACAGACTCCAGCCTTTTATTTTGCCGTGGAGGAATACGTAGCCACACATTTCGACGACGACGAGTATTTCTTCATCTGGAGCGTGCGACCTTGCCTGATGGTAGGCCGCAACCAACTCATAGAAAACGAGGTCAACGAGACCTTCTGCCAAGAGCATGGCGTGGGCATCTTCCGCCGGAAGAGCGGTGGCGGATGCGTGTATGCCGACAAGGGCTGCTACCAGTTTTCCTACGTGGTGAACAAGCAAGACGTGGAGGAGACCTTCAAGAAATGCATGGGCATCACGGCATCGGTGCTGAGAGCCGCCGGCGTGCCTGCCGAGGTGACTGGCCGAAACGACATCGTGGTGGAAGGGAAGAAAGTGGCTGGCGCGGCTTTCTATACCTCACCGACAAGAAACGTGATGCACAACACATTATTATATAGTGCTGACCTGAGCGTCCTGCAACACTGCATCACGACCGACAAGGCTCCCTTGCCGTCAAGGGGAGTGGCTTCGGTGGGTGCCAAGGTAGCCAACGTGGGCGACTACACCAAGATGCCGATGCAAGACATCATAGGCGTGGCACTCCACCTCGTTTGCAATGACACGTGCAGGAAACTGACTGCCGCCGACATGACAAGGATTGCCGAACTGGAAGAGAGCTGGAAGTCGGAAGCCTTCATCAGGGGCAAGAACCCTCCTTACACCGTCTCACGCAAGCATCGGTTTCCCGACGTGGGCGTGGTAGAGGCTTACGTGAGCGTAAAGAATTTCAAGATAGAGAGCCTTAGGCTGGGCGGCGACTTCTTCGCACTTCAACCATTGGCAAAGCTCACCGATGCCCTACGAGGCGTGGAGTTTACGCGCGCGGCGGTGACATCGGCACTGGAGAAAACAGACGTGGGCGCGTTCATACGTGGCATGGGCAAAGACCAATTGGTCAGGCTGCTCTTCGGGCGTGAGCCCCACGTGGCGAAACCCGAATGGCTCCGCACCAGCATGCTGACCAACCGGCATTTTGGCGACACGCAATCCATAATACACCAAAACCGCCTACATACCATCTGCGAGAGCGGACTGTGCCCCAACCGCAACGAGTGTTGGCGCAACGGCACAGCCACGTTCATGATTGGCGGCGAGATATGCACCAGGCATTGCCGTTTCTGCAACACCCTATCCGGACATCCGAAGGCTCTCGATGCCGACGAGCCTACGAAGGTGGCGCAATCCATCAGGCAGATGCGCTTGCGCTACGCCGTAATCACCTCGGTGGATCGCGACGACTTGCCCGACTACGGGGCAAGCCACTGGGTGAGGACCGTGACAGAATGCAGGCGGCTCAACCCCGACACGGGCCTGGAGCTCCTGATACCCGACTTCCACGGCAGGGCAGACTTGATAGGTCAAGTGCTCGCCACACGCCCCGACGTGGTGGGGCACAACATGGAGACCGTGCGCAGGCTGACGCCATCGGTGCGCTCCGTGGCGACCTACGACACGAGCCTCGGCGTGTTGAGGACGATAGCCCGGGCCAACATAAAATGCAAGACCGGCATCATGCTCGGCTTGGGAGAGACACGCCAAGAGGTGCTTGAGACCATGGACGACATACTTGCCACAGGCTGCGGAATCCTGACCATCGGCCAATACCTGCAACCCACGGCACGGCATTTGCCCGTGAAAGAATACGTCACGCCAAGGCAGTTTGAGGAGTATCGACGCATAGCGCTCGACAAGGGATTCAAGACGGTGGAAAGCGCGCCGTTGGTGCGCTCATCATACCATGCCGAACAAGTAATGAGGAGAAAAGACTGACCACATATAAAAAATAACGTAAGTTGTCCTTGTAAAACGGCAAAAATGCTTATCTTTGCCACATGAAAATGAAATTGCGCCTCAATTGGCAAAAGATTATAATCTTCCTGCTCATCTGCACAGGACTTGTTTTCCTGACCCGTTCTTTTTGGATGTCGTTGGGCATCATGATGTTGCTTTTTGTTGTAGATGCTCTCATCGCTAATTATGAATACCGCCGCAAGACCAAGAAGATTTTCGACGAATTGAGGCAAGAACACGAACAAGATGCAACAGCTCATTGATTTATACAGACAGTGGTCGGGCAAAGAGCCTGCCAACATAGACAAGATGCAAGGCGCCGGCAGCAACCGGCAGTATTTTCGTTTGACCGGCAGCGACGGCACCACCGTCGTGGGCGTGATAGGCACCAGCAAGGAGGAGGACCACGCGTTCATAAACATCGCCAAGCAGTTTGCCGAGCAAAAGCTCCCCGTGCCGCAAGTGCTCGCCGTGAGCGATGACGAGATGCGCTATTTGCAAACCGACCTTGGGTCAACGTCGCTCTTCGACGCCATACGTGGCGGACGCGAGGCGGGCGGACGCTACAACCTCGCCGAGCAAGAACTTCTGAAGAAAACCATACGTGCCCTGCCCAACATCCAGATAAGGGGAGCGAGGGGCATGGACTGGAGCGTGTGCTATCCACAGCCCGTGTTTAATGAGGAGAGCGTGCTGTTTGACCTCAACTACTTCAAGTATTGCTTCTTGAAACCCACCGAGCTCGACTTCAACGAGGTATACCTTGAGGCCAACTTCCGCCGCATGGCGAAAGACCTGACGGCGGAGCCAGGCGAGAGCTTCCTGTATCGTGACTTCCAGGCACGCAACGTGATGCTCGACAAGGATGGCAACCCATATTTCATCGACTTCCAAGGCGGAAGGAAGGGGCCTTTCTATTATGACCTCGCCTCCTTCCTGTGGCAGGCATCGGCAAAATACCCATTCAAGTTGCGCCGCGAGCTAATCGCCGAATATTACAACGCGTTGAAGCAATACACCGAGGTGCCGACAATCAGGCATTTCGCCGACAGGCTCACGCTGTTCGTGCTCTTCCGCACCATGCAAGTGCTGGGAGCTTATGGCTTCCGTGGGTATTTCGAGCACAAGCAGCATTTCATCGACAGCATACCGCCAGCCATGGACAACCTGCGCGACCTGCTCAAGCTTCGCGAGGAAATACTGCCCTATCCTTACCTGCGTGACGTGCTGACAAGGCTGACCCAGATGCCACAGTTCGCCCACAAGGAGCCCACGGTGCAACCACGAACCGACGGCTTCAAGACCACGGCAAGCAACATATACCCACGCCATCCGCAAGACGGCCTGCCGACGTTCTCAAAATATGACGGCAAGGGGCCTCTCATAGTGGACATATACAGTTTCTCTTACAGGAAAGGCATACCAGAGGATCCTTCGGGCAACGGAGGCGGATACGTGTTCGACTGCCGCTCCACCCACAACCCGGGACGATACGAGCCATACAAGAAGTTGACGGGCCTCGATGAGCCCGTGATACGTTTCCTTGAAGACGATGGCGAGATACTCGAGTTTCTTGAACACGTCTACGCCCTCGCCGACAAGCACGTCAGCCGCTACATCCAACGTGGGTTCACCCACCTGATGTTCTGCTTCGGCTGCACTGGCGGCCAGCACCGCTCCGTCTACAGCGCGCAACACCTTGCAGAGCACATCAACGAGAAGTTCGGAATAGAGGTTCACGTGTGCCACAGGGAGCAGGGCATTAAACAGACGCTTGAGGCAAAATAATTTTTTAGGGCGAACTCACAGGTTGTGAGGTCGCCCTTTTGCATTACTACTAACAAATACATGATTTTATGTGCAAATTTTTATGATTTTGTTACGTAATATTTGAAAAAAATACCTAACTTTGCAAAAGAACATAAAAACCTATATATAAAACACAAAATCCTATTACTGGATGAAGAGAGACCTATTGATGATCATAGCCACGTTTGTGATGCTATTGCCTTTGGCGGCACAGTCGCCCATGGATGGCGGAGTGTGGAAGGACAACACAGGCAAGCACATCAATGCCCATGGCGGAAGCGTGATTAACTATAAGGGCACATACTACTGGTATGGCGAGAGCCGTTCCGACGACGGCAAGCCTTACAGTTCGCTCGGCGTGAGTTGCTATACATCGAAGAACCTCAAGGACTGGACCAACCACGGACTCGTGCTCAGCGTGAGCCACGAGGCAGGCAGCGACATTGAAGGTGGCTGCATAATAGAACGCCCCAAGGTGCTCTACAACTCCAAGACGAAAAGGTTCGTGATGTGGTTTCACCTTGAGCTGAAAGGTCGCGGCTACGAGGCGGCACGCGCTGCCGTGGCGGTGAGCGACACGCCGTTTGGCCCATTCCGCTTCGTGCGCTCAGGCCGCGTCAACGCGGGGCTCTACCCCATAGGCTTCTGCAAGCCCGACACCACCGACCTTCGCCATCAGTTGCTATTTCCGGAGATGAAGACGTGGTGGACACCCGAATGGCGCAAACAGATAGAGCGCGGCATGTTTTTCATGCGCGACCTTGACGGCGGGCAAATGGCACGCGACATGACCGTGTTCGTGGACGATGACGGCAAGGCATACCACATATTCTCTTCGGAGGACAACCTGACGATACAAATAGCCCAGCTCACCGACGACTACATGCACCACAACGGCTCGTTTGTGCGCGTGGCGCCAGGCGGACAAAACGAGGCGCCGACGATATTCAAGAAAGACGGCACCTACTGGATGATAACGAGCGGCTGCACAGGCTGGGCGCCAAATGCCGCGAGGATGTTCCGCGCTAAAAACATATTCGGGCCATGGGAGCAATTGCCCAACCCATGCCGTGGCGAAGGAGCCGACAAGACATTCGGCGCGCAAGGCACCTATATATATAAGGTGGAAACAGCGGCACAGAAAAAGATGTTTCATGGAGCCGACTACGTGTTCATGGCAGACATCTGGAATCCCGAACACCTAAGCGACAGTCGCCATCTGTGGATTCCCATAAAGTTTGAGGACGGCATGCCCGTCCTGCGCAAATGAAGAA
>DAIOUH010000013.1:0-30858 GCA_036751585.1 Prevotella sp.
ATTATAATCAAAAATAATAAATAAAAGAAAATTGTCTAAAATTCAATAAGGCCTTAGAATCTGTAAAATTATTGATTCATATCAACCGCACGATTACTTCCAGTTGATTTGAATCAAGCAAAAAAGCCTGATTATCAACAAGTGACAACCAGGCTTCCTTATATAGACTGTAATATTATTTTTTCAAATTTATTGCCAAATGAAGCTCATCAAGCTGCTTTTGGTCAAGGGCAGAAGGAGCGTCAAGCATCATGTCGCGTCCGCTGTTGTTTTTCGGGAACGCGATGCAGTCGCGAATGGAATCAAGACCAGCGAGGATGCTCACGAAGCGATCGAGACCGAAAGCAAGACCTGCGTGAGGTGGCGCGCCATACTTAAACGCGTTCATCAAGAAGCCAAACTGAGCCTCCGCACGCTCCTTGGTGAATCCAAGCACCTCAAACATCTTTTCCTGAAGGTTGGTGTCGTGGATACGCAATGAACCACCACCTACCTCTACGCCATTGCAAACAAAGTCGTAAGCCTTGGCGCGAACCTTCTCAGGATGGCTGTCGAGCAATGGAATGTCATCAGGATTAGGCATGGTGAATGGATGGTGAGTGGCCATCAAGCGCTGTTCCTCATCGCTCCACTCAAAGAGCGGGAAGTCGATAATCCAAAGGCACTTGAACACGTTCTTGTCGCGAAGGCCGAGACGGTCGCCCATCTCCAAACGAAGTGAGCACAACTGGATGCGCGTCTTGTTGGCATTATCACCACTGAGTATGAGCACCAAATCGCCATCCTTGGCACCGGTTGTTTCCTTTACCTTCTGCAATTGCTCAGGTGTGTAGAACTTGTCGATAGAGCTCTTCACTGTTCCATCGGCATTATATTTAATGTAAACCAAGCCCTTAGCGCCAATCTGAGGCTTCTTCACGAAGTCTGTAAGCTCATTGAGCTGTTTGCGGCTGTAGTCTGCGCAACCTGGCACCACGATGCCGCCGATATAAGTTGCCTCATTGAACACGGAGAATGAACCTGTGCCCTTAAGGTCGTCCATGAGTTCAACGAACTCCATGCCGAATCGCAAGTCTGGCTTGTCTGAGCCAAAGCGTCGCATGGCTTCAGCCCATGTCATCTGCTGCAAAGGCTCGGGAAGGTCAACGCCACGAATCTCCTTGAACAGCATGCGACACATACTCTCAAACAGGTTAATGACATCGTCTTGATCAACGAAGCTCATCTCACAGTCGACCTGTGTGAACTCTGGTTGACGGTCAGCACGAAGATCCTCATCGCGGAAGCACTTCACTATTTGGAAGTAGCGGTCCATACCTGCCACCATAAGCAGCTGCTTAAGGGTCTGTGGGCTCTGAGGAAGCGCGTAAAACTGTCCTGGGTTCATGCGTGAAGGCACAACGAAGTCGCGCGCACCCTCAGGAGTAGAGCCTATGAGCATAGGAGTCTCTATTTCCATGAACTGGCGAGCGTCAAGGAAGTTGCGTATGAGGATAGTCATCCTATGCCTAAGCTCAAGGTTCTTGCGCACGCAATCACGGCGCAAGTCAAGGTAACGATACTTCATGCGAAGGTCATCGCCACCGTCTGTCTTATCCTCAATGGTGAAAGGAGGAGTGAGTGACGGACTGAGAACGGTCAGCTTGCTGACAATAATCTCAATGTCGCCAGTAGGCATCTTGTCGTTCTTGTTCTGACGCTCAGAGACAACACCCTTAGCCTGAACACAATATTCTCTTCCTAACTTATTGGCAGCCTCCCAAACATCCTTATCGGATGCCTCGTTGAAAACTAACTGCGTTATGCCATAACGGTCGCGCAAGTCCACGAAAGTCATGCCGCCCATCTTTCGGGTGCGTTGCACCCAACCCGCAAGCGTTACTTCACGCCCAGCATCGGAGAGTCGCAACTCTCCGCAAGTATTGGTTCTATACATATTATAAATGTAGTAAATCTTTTTCTTGACCGCAAAATTACAACAAAATATTTGAAATGGATAAAAACACGCAAATAAGCTGCAAAAATAATGTTAAATATCATCTAAGGGAGAACAAGGATATAAAAGATTTCTTATTTTTGCAACATTATTTGCCAATAATGGCATACAAAAATAAATTACACTATTAAAGAAAAACAACAACTATAAGAAAATGAAGAAATTGCTTTTTACGGCCTTCCTGTTTTTCGCAGGATTGACAGCAACATTTGCTCAAGCCAAGATTTCGTTTGACAAGCTGGTGAATGACTTTGGGACATTCTCAGAGAACAACCCAGTGCAGAAATGCACGTTCACCTTCACAAACACCGGAGACAAGCCTCTGATCATCAACCAAGCCATTGCCAGTTGCGGTTGTACTATTGCCAACTACACGAAGGCTCCCATCAAGCCAGGAGAAAAGGGAACTGTCTCAGTCACCTACAACGGCAAAGGCAAGTTTCCAGGCCACTTCAAGAAAGCCATCACCGTGCGCTCTAATGGCGTGCCCATGATGACTCGCATCTACATAGAGGGAGTCATGACCGAAGCAAAGGAGAAATAAGCTCCTTCCACTCTGACAATCTTCTGCCTTAAACCTAACTTTTGACCATTACTAAAAACTTATAGCTTATGCAAGAACCTGAAACGCCTACAATGTCCTTGTCGGGCAAACTCAACTTGAAGAAATGCTTACTGTTCTTCGTGTCCATGATCTTGACCATTATAGTCTGGAACCTTCCAATCACGTGGTTTGGCATAGATGGACTCACGACAGTGCAGCAACGCGTCATTGCCATCTTCGTGATGGCCGTCATGCTCTGGCTTACGGAGGCGATACCGGCTTGGGCGACATCCGTGACCATTATCTTCGTACTTCTATTCTTTGTGAGCAATTCATCGTTCAAGTTCATGCAAGGGACAGAGGGACAATATGGACAACTGCTCGACTCCGTCGGTATCATGGCTTGCTTCGCCGACCCCACGATCATTCTCTTCCTCGGAGGTTTCATCCTCGCCATAGCAGCCACAAAATCAGGCCTTGACGTTTGGATGGCAAAGGCCATGATTAAGCCTTTCGGCAAGAAGAGCGAAAACGTGCTATTGGGATTTCTGCTCATTACCGGCATATTCTCAATGTTCATCTCCAACACCGCCACGGCTGCAATGATGCTCACATTCCTGACACCTGTCTTCAGAGCTCTCCCTGCCAACGGAAAGGGACGAATAGCATTGACAATGGCCATACCAATTGGCGCTAACCTCGGAGGCATGGGCACGCCCATCGGCACTCCTCCAAACGCATTTGCCTATAAAGTGCTCAACGACCCGACAGGCATGAACCTCGACATAAGCTTCGGACAATGGATGGCAGTGATGGTGCCACTCGTGATAGTGCTTCTCATCATAGCTTGGTTCCTTCTCCGCAAACTCTTCCCATTCTCTCAAAAGACCATTGAGCTGCACATTGAAGGTGACGTGAAACACAATTGGCGCTCTGTCGTAGTGGGTGGAACATTCCTTGTGACCATTCTCTTGTGGATCTTTGGCAAGCAGATAGGTATCAACGCCAACACCGTCGCCATGCTCCCCATCGCCGTATTTGCCTTCTCCGGAGTAATCTCGGCAAAAGACTTGCAAGAAATAGATTGGGGCGTCATCTGGATGGTAGCAGGCGGCTTCGCACTTGGCTTGGCAATGAACGGCACTGGTCTCGCGAAAGCAGCGGTCGAGTCGATACCATTCGGCAGTTGGAGCCCAATCGTCATTCTGATCATTTCCGGCTTAGTGTGCTATTTCCTGTCCAACTTCATAAGCAACACCGCGACAGCGGCTTTGCTCATCCCTATTCTTTCAGTGGTATGCAGCGGAATGGGCGACAAGCTCAACGTGATTGGCGGTGACTCGACAATACTTATCGGCATAGCCGTGGCAGCGTCAGCCGCCATGTCGCTGCCTATTTCAACGCCTCCAAACGCCATTGCCTTCTCCACAGGACTTATCAAGCAAAAGGATATGGCAAAGACAGGCATCTTGGTTGGAGTTATCACGCTTGTCTTAGGTTTCAGCATGCTCATCGTAATTGGTAAATGCGGCTTGCTCTAAGCCACAATTTGCCCTTCAAAAAATAATGGCGCTGCCTTCCACGCGGAAGGACAGCGCCATTATTTTTTGAGGCCATCGCGATTCAACCGTAATGCCATCGCGATTCAACCGTAAAGCCAACGCGATTCAACCGTGAAGCCGACGCGATTCAACCGTAATGCCGACGCGATTTCAGTGTAAAGCCTAACTTATTAGTTTTCAAGCATTTGCTTAAGAAAGCGCGGGGTATATCCCTTCTGGCTCAACGCCACCTGCTCGGGCGTACCGGTAGATATGATTTGTCCACCACCACGTCCTCCCTCAGGACCGACATCGATAATCCAGTCGGCAAGTTTGATAACGTCAAGATTATGCTCGATGATGACGACCGTGTTGCCACGATCCACCAACTTTTCCAAGACATCCATGAGAATGCGGATGTCCTCAAAGTGCAAACCGGTTGTTGGCTCATCAAGAATATATAGGGTCTTGCCCGTATCACGCTTTGACAGTTCAGTGGCAAGTTTCACGCGCTGGCTCTCACCTCCCGAAAGAGTGGTACTGCTCTGACCAAGTTTTATATAGCCAAGGCCGACTTCTTGCAAGCTCTTGATCTTTTGCAATATGTTTGGCACATTCTCGAAAAACTCCACGGCTTGGTTTATTGTCATGTCGAGCACGTCGGCAATCGACTTGCCCTTATACCGCACCTCCAGCGTCTCACGGTTGTATCGCTTGCCATGACACACCTCGCAAGGCACCGTCACGTTTGGCAAGAAGTTCATTTCTATTACTTTGTAACCATTTCCGCCACAAGCCTCACAGCGGCCACCCTTGACATTAAAAGAGAAACGCCCAGGCTTGTAACCTCTTATCTTAGCCTCGGGCAAGTTGACAAACAAGCTGCGTATGTCAGTGAACACGCCCGTATAGGTCGCTGGATTAGAGCGTGGTGTCCTGCCTATTGGGCTTTGGTCAACGTTCACCACCTTGTCGATGTTTTCCAACCCCTCAACCTTATCGTATGGCATAGGCTTCTTGAGCGACCTGTATAAGTGTTGCGACAAAATTGGCGCGAGAGTCTCATTAACGAGAGTGGACTTGCCAGAGCCAGACACACCAGTGACCACGATGAGCTTGCCAAGGGGAAACTCCACGTCCACATGCTTGAGATTGTTGCCACACGCGCCCATTATCTTGATGCTCTTGCCATTTCCAGGGCGACGGACAGCGGGCACGGCAATTTGCCTTTCACCGTTGAGATATTGCGCCGTTATGGTGTGGGTCTTCAGCATGTCAGCGGGCGTGCCCTGAAACACCACCTCACCACCTTTGCGTCCTGCCTTTGGGCCGATGTCCACTATCCAGTCGGCAGCCCTCATCATGTCCTCGTCGTGCTCCACCACCACGACCGTGTTGCCAAGGTCGCGCAATTCCTTGAGCGAGCGAATGAGCTTCTCATTGTCGCGTTGATGAAGACCTATGCTTGGCTCATCGAGGATATAAAGCACATTGACAAGTTGCGAGCCTATTTGCGTGGCAAGCCTTATGCGTTGACTCTCACCACCCGACAGCGAAGCCGACTGCCTGTTGAGCGAAAGGTAATCGAGGCCAACCTCCAAAAGGAAGTTAACCCTTGTCTGGAGCTCTTTCAAAATCTCGTGGGCTATTTTCTTGTTCTGCGGCTCCAACTTGTCCTCCACGGTCGAGAGCCATTCTTTCAGCTCAGAGATGTCGAGATTGGCGACCTCCGAAATGTTCTTGTCGCCCACCTTGAAGGCCAACGACTCTTTCTTTAATCTATCGCCATGGCACTCAGGGCACTGGCTCGTGGCGAGAAACTGAGCCGCCCACTTTTGGCTCGCGGCGGAATCGTCATCATTCATCACGTCGGTAAGATATTTGATAACGCCATCAAACGTAACGAAATAATCACTTGAGGTGTGAACTATGCTCTTGTCGATGCGCACGCTCTCCAAAGAGCCGTTCATGATAACATCAATAGCCTCGTCCGGAATGTCCTTGTATGGAGTCTTGAGATTGCAACCATATTGTTGGAGAATGGCATCTATCTGCCAGAAAATCATCTGGTTCTTGTATTTGCCCAACGGGACAATGGCTCCATCGTGAATGCTAAGGTCTTGGTTGGGTATGACCTTCTTCAAGTCTATCTCGTCTACGATTCCCAATCCATGGCATCGAGGGCACGCGCCTTCTGGCGAGTTGAAGGAGAACATGTTTGGCGCAGGGTCACTATAAGAAAGCCCTGAACTTGGGTCCATGAGCCGTTTGGAGAAATTGCGCGTCGTGTCAGAGTCCTTGTCGAGAATCATTATGGTGCCATCGCCTTGCTTCATCGCCGTGGCGATGGAGTGGCGCAAGCGTTCATCATCTTTGGGCTCAACCTTCAACTTGTCTATCACTACTTCGATGTTGTGGTTCTTGTACCTGTCTACCTTCATTCCTCGCGTTATCTCCTTTACCTCACCATCAACGCGGATATAGAGATAGCCCTTGCGTCGCATCGACTCGAAGAGCTCTCGGTAATGACCCTTACGCTGCCTGACGAGTGGGGAAAGAATAAAAACTCTCTTTCCAGCATACTCATCAAGGATAAGGCTCACGACTTTCTCTTCTGTATACTTGACCATTTTCTCTCCCGTGATATAGCTGTAAGCCGTACCAGCACGGGCAAAGAGCAATCGCAGATAGTCGTAGATTTCGGTTGTCGTTCCCACGGTAGAACGTGGATTCTTGTTGGTCGTCTTCTGCTCGATGCTGATAACAGGGCTCAAGCCACTTATCTTGTCCACGTCTGGCCGCTCCATGTTGCCAAGGAAATTGCGGGCATAAGCCGAGAAAGTGTCAATGTACCTCCGCTGACCTTCGGCGTAAATCGTGTCGAAAGCAAGCGATGACTTGCCTGAGCCGGAAAGTCCGGTTATCACGGTCAACGAGTTGCGCGGTATCTTTACGTCTATATTTTTAAGATTGTGGACGCGAGCGCCCTCAACGGTAATCCAATCTTGTGTCATCTCTGTCATTTTGTCGTTTGTGTCTCGGTGTAACCGCGAAGCAAATTAATGTCTTTCTTTATATTGAATTTTCTTCCGTCAGCCCCACGCGCCTTAACCAAGAGGAAGTAAACACCTTGGCTGACATCTTTGCCATTGAACTTTCCATCCCAACCACCAGAAGGGTCATCCCAGGAATATATTTTTTGACCCCATCGGTTGAATATGGTGGCATGAAACTCCGTGATGCTCTTATAGCCGTCCTTTGCCTTGAAAACATCGTTTATTCCATCACCATTGGGGGAAAAAGCATTGGGAAACTCCAACTTGCTCTCATAGATGGAAACTGACAGCGGTGTCGCCTCCGAGCTCCAATAGTCATTGGTATAATTTATCGTGTCTTTGTCATTGACAAACGTCGCCCACAACTCAATGAGGTGGCTTCCCGACTCGGCGAACGTGAATTCCGTGTTTTCATCATACCTGACCACGTAAGGATTGTCGCGCTGACCTTGGCGATAGAAACGCCATTCATAATGGGCGGTCCACCCTTCCGTGTTTTCGGCTCCACTCGTAAAAGAAACCGTCAATGGGGCCGACTCACTTATGCTTGTGCTTTCAGATTGCGTGTTTCCCTCGCTGTCTGTGTAGCTCATCAGCGGATTGATTGTCGGGACAGCTGTTTGCCCGCATGCGTGACCCACGGCAAACATCACGACCAGAAAAAGAAAAGCTATATGTTTGTTCATTTAGCGACATCTCGAAATTAGAATTGCAAAGATACATAACTTTTTTAAAGGTTGCCGCTTGTATGTCATATTTTTTGTGTAAGTTTGCACAATAAAAATAAAACAGATTCTTTAGAAATGAAAATATCCTTGCGATTTGCACTTGTCGTGCTTACGTCCTTGTTTTGTTTTCAATGCTTCGCACAGACACAAAGTTGGCGGGAAAAGTATCAAGTAAAGAAAAAAGATACCCTTTATGGCATAGCCAAGAAATACAACATCTCCGTGGATGCCCTCATTGAGGCTAACCCTGAGATGAAAGTTGACGGGTTTGAACTTAAGAAAGGCAGCTATGTGGTCATACCTTATGCCAACACGACATCGAGCCAAACCTCCAGCGCGCCTGTACGCACCCAAATACAATCGGCAAAAGTTCCCTTTTCGGGCAAGACCGTAAGGGTCGGCGTGATGCTTCCCCTGCACAATGTTGACGGCGACGGAAGACGCATGACTGAATTTTATCGTGGAATGCTCATGGCATGCGATTCGTTGCGCGCGGAGGGTATGAACATAGACATTCACGCCTGGAACGTGAATATCGACGCTGACATCACCAACTTCATAAAGCAACCTGGCGCTGCAAAATGTGACATTATCTTCGGCCCGCTTTACAGCAAGCAAGTTCACGCCCTGGCTGAGTTTTGCAAGGCGCGTGACATACAAATGGTCATCCCGTTCTCAATCACGGGCGATGACGTGTCCATGTACAGGCAAATATTCCAAGTTTACCAGACCAACGACAGGCAGACAAACAACAGCATAGAAACATTCTTGAAACTTTTCCCCAATTGTCATCCTGTCTTCATCGACTGCAACGACAAGACTTCCTCAAAGGGTAACTTCACCTTTGGCCTGCGCACACGCCTCGAAAGCCACAACATTGGCTATGGCATAACAAACTTGGGGAGCTCTGACGACGTTTTCGCCAAGCAGTTCAGCCCAACACAGCAGAACGTCGTGATACTCAACACAGGCCGCTCACCAGAGTTGACATTAGCGCTCAATA
This sequence comes from Prevotella sp., assembly GCA_036751585.1. GTDB lineage: Bacteria > Bacteroidota > Bacteroidia > Bacteroidales > Bacteroidaceae > Prevotella. The sequence goes on from DAIOUH010000013.1 coordinate 8,869, forward strand.
AACTCGCTATATTGAAAGCGGAAAGGCCTAACTTGAAAATCAAGCTTTACGGCTACACTGAATGGATGATGTATCTTGGCATTGATGAGGCGAAGTTTCATGAGTTTGACACTTACATACCATCCACATTCTATTATAACGCAGCCAACCCACGAACGCAATCTTTCACGCGCGCCTATCGCCAATGGTTTAAGGAAGACATGCAAAACGCCTTGCCAAGGTTCGCGTTGACTGGCTACGATTACGCCCAATTCTTCCTTCGCGGATTCGCCAAGTATGGCAAAGCCTTCAAGGGCATCAAAAATCAAAACACGTGGAAAGCCGTGCAGAATCCATTGCTGTTCAAACAGGTTGGGGCAGCTGGCATGCAAAACGACTTCTTCCAGCTCATACACTTCATGCCAAACGGCAATGTTGAGTCCATTTCATATTGATAGTCATGAAATTAGCATCGAAAATATTATTAGCCGCGATATGCTTTCCGCTGTTTGCGCACGCGCAAATAGGTGAACACCGCAACACGCTTTCCATCGGAGGAAACGCTGGATATAACATGACAAGCATCCGCTTCACCCCGAAAGTGTTGCAAGGCATGAAAGGAGGCTTGAATGTTGGCTTTACGGCTCGATACACGGTTGAGAAATATTTCGCGACCATAGCTTCAATACAAGCGGAAGTAAATTTCAGCCAAATGGGTTGGAAGGAAGACATACGCGACATGAACAACCAACCCGTGATAAACTCTGTCACGAAGCAAGCCGAGGAATATGAGCGCACCATCAATTATGTGCAAATTCCTTTCTTCGCGCACCTTGCCTGGGGAAGGGAAACCAAAGGGTTCAATTTCTTCGTTAATGCCGGTCCGCAGTTGGGCATTTGCATAGGCGAAAGCACAAAGAAAAACTTCGATTGGGCAAACCGCAACATGGATGATCGTTCCAATAAGGTCGTAGCGCAAGACACAATGAGCGTCGAAAACAAGTTTGACTATGGCATCGCGGCTGGTCTCGGAGTGGAATGGGCCACAAAGAAATTAGGAAAATTCACACTTGAGGCACGTTATTATTATGGGCTCGGCAACATATATGGCGACTCCAAACGCGACTATTTTGGCTCCAGCAATTATGGCACTATTTCCATAAAGCTCGGATGGCTTGTCGACATAATGAGATAACCAGGAAACACTATATAGCATTTTAATAAACCATAAACTGATTTTATATGTTTGAAAACCAACCAAAAGGACTTTATGCGCTTGCCCTTGCCAATACGGGCGAGCGTTTCGGCTATTACACAATGCTTGCCATATTCGTTCTTTTCCTTCAATCCAATTTCGGATGGGGAGAGGGATTGGCAGGAACCGTCTATGCCACATTCTTGATGCTCGTTTATTTTCTGCCTATCGTTGGCGGTGCCGTAGCCGATAAGATTGGTTTCGGCCGATGCGTGACTTTCGGCATCATAGTGATGTTCATCGGTTATCTGCTGCTTGCCGTTCCTGCTGGCGCGGGGGCAGCCGCCATTGCCATCATGTCGCTTGCCCTGATACTCATAAGCATGGGCACGTCGTTGTTTAAAGGCAACTTGCAAGTGATGGTGGGCAAACTTTACGATGCCCCCGAATACGCTAATCAACGCGACGCAGGATTCTCCATTTTCTATATGGCCATCAACATTGGCGCGCTTTTCGCACCCACAGCCGCAACAAAACTTCACGCATGGGCAATGACAGCACTGCACGCGTCGGAGGCTTCGGCATATCATTATGCCTTTGGCGTGGCCTGCTTGTCGCTTGTGGTATCCATTGCCATATATTATGGATTCAGATGGACATTCGCACAAGTGGACAACACTGCCAAAAAGACAAAAGACGCCAATGTCAAGAAAGCGACCGAGACTCACGTTGAAACACCAGAGGAAAAGGCAGACACTCACAGTCGTCTCGTGGCGTTGTTCCTCGTGTTCGCAGTGGTCATTTTCTTCTGGATGGCATTCCACCAAAATGGCTTGACGCTTACTTATTTCGCACGTGACTTCACGCAGACAACCGCGACGGGCATCACGGGTATGTTGTTTGACGTGACCAATCTGCTCGGCGTCATCGTATTGGTTTATGCCCTTTTCGCTATCTTCCAGAGCAAGACGGCTAAAGGACAAATCATCGCAGGTATCGTCATCCTTGCCTGTGCGGCATTCCTTGGATTCAAGTTCTTTGAGTCAGCAGGCCAGACCGTAAACGTCGATGTCCCACTCTATCAGCAGTTCAACCCTTGCTTCGTGGTAATGCTTACCCCTGTCAGCATGGCCCTCTTTGGCTGGCTCGCGTCAAAAAAGAAAGAGCCGTCCGCACCACGCAAGATTGGACTTGGCATGTTGGTTGCCGGAATCGGATATGTCATCATGATAGCCGCTTCGGTTGGCCTCAGCTATCACGCCTCTTACGCTGCCGACGATCCCCAGCGCGTCAGTCCGTTATGGCTCGTATGCACATATCTCGTGCTGACGTTTGCCGAGTTGCTTCTCTCCCCCATGGGCATTAGCTTTGTAAGCAAAGTTGCGCCGCAGAAATACCAAGGTGTCATGATGGGTTGCTGGTTTGGTGCCACAGCCATTGGCAACTTCCTCGTGCAGATTCCTGCTTACCTTTGGAACAACGTGCCTTTGACAGCCGTATGGGGCGTGCTCGTGGCATTGTGCCTCGCCAGCTTCGTCTTCATATTCTCAGTAATGAAGAAACTTGAGAAGGTAGCCTAATCATAGACACAAGGGAACTCAATCCATAGACATATAAAAAAGCAAGTTGCTTATTCATCACAAGCAGCTTGCTTTTTTCGTTGTCAGCCTAACATGAAACGCAAAAGTCAAAAAAGTAAGAAAAAACACGAATAAAAAAGTAAGAAATAAACATTTTATTTGTAACTTTGCACCTATAAGAAATTTATTTATGCACTTCCAGTTCTTGGAAGTGCTACTCTTATTCTAAAATCAATATTTTCATACATTATATATGTACAAGAAAGAAGAATTATCTGTCATGGGTAAGGAAGAACTTGCCAATATTGCCAGAGAACTTGAGCTAACCCCTGAAAATTATAAAACTGATGAGGAGTTAGCTTACGCAATCCTTGACAGACAAGCAGTGATTGGAAGCAAGAAAAAATCAACAAACGACAGCCAGCAACAAACGGACAATGCTTCTTCACAAAACAAAAGCGAAACGATAGGCACATTGCTAAGCGACACGTCTGATCCACAACAACTTCTTAAGGAACTTGAGAACACGTTGAATAGTCAACCAAAACATCGTGGACCAAAGACAAAACTTGAGCGTGAATTGATGTCGAAAATCGCTGAAGTGAAGAAAATGATTGCTTCTGGCACTAAAATGATTGCTCCTGGCACTGATAATACTGAGCAAACCAATGCTCAAGCTACAGTTACCAATATGCCAGTTCCTGTGCATAAAGACATTTTGCCTGCCGTGGTTCCTACGAAAAAAGAAAACGATGAAGGTTCCACAAACGTCATTGCCAACTTTCAAGCAAAGATCGCCGCGCAAAACGAGAATGCCAAGGACACAGAAGAAAACCAAAATGAACCTTCCACTACTCTGGAAGACAATAATACGGAAACAGTATGGGATGGTGATCCTGGAGATGGCACCGACTTCATTACGGTAGTAGACATCCCTGTGGAGGACCAAGGCATTACACCAAACTATGACATGTTTGACCAACCCACTACTGGGACTTCCTTTGTTCAGCAACCGTCTGTAACCGCTGAAACAATTCAGAAAGACAATAATAACGACACTCCTGAGCCTTTTGATTTCAGCGACATTATCTCAGCTAATGGTGTACTGGAGGTAATGGCTGATGGTTATGGCTTCTTGCGTTCAAGCGACTACAACTATCTTTCCTCACCAGATGACGTATATGTCCCAAACAACCAGATTAGGCGTTATGGCTTGAAAACTGGAGACGTGATTGAGGCTCGTGTACGTCCCCCACACGATGGAGAGAAATATTTCCCAATGACGAGCATTGTCTCCATCAATGGTCGTCGTCCTGATGAAGTAAGGGACCGCGTCCCATTCGAGAATCTAACCCCTCTGTTTCCAGACAGCAAGTTTGACTTGACTGGCGATCCTGCCACGACTAACCTTTCCACGAGGATAGTTGACCTGTTCGCTCCAATAGGAAAGGGACAGCGTGCGCTTATAGTGGCGCAGCCTAAGACAGGTAAGACCATATTGATGAAAAACATTGCCAATGCGATAGCCGCCAATCACCCAGAGGCTTATCTGATGATGCTACTTATAGATGAGCGTCCTGAAGAGGTCACCGACATGGCTCGCACTGTTAACGCGGAAGTCATCGCGTCAACATTTGACGAACCAGCCGAGCGCCACGTCAAGATAGCCGGCATTGTGCTTGAAAAGGCTAAGCGAATGGTGGAATGTGGACATGATGTCGTGATTTTCCTCGACTCCATAACACGTTTGGCAAGAGCATACAACACCGTATCACCTGCGTCAGGTAAAGTCCTTACGGGTGGTGTCGATGCCAATGCGTTGCAAAAGCCTAAGCGCTTCTTTGGCGCGGCAAGAAACATTGAAGGCGGTGGCTCGCTCACTATCATAGCCACGGCCCTCATAGACACTGGCTCAAAGATGGACGAAGTAATCTTCGAGGAATTCAAGGGAACTGGCAACATGGAGTTGCAACTCGACCGCAGCTTGTCAAACAAGCGTATTTTCCCATCTGTCAATCTTGTGGCATCAAGCACACGTCGCGACGACTTGCTTCTTGATAAGACTTCTCTTGACAGAATGTGGATTCTGCGAAAGTATATTGCGGAAATGACACCATTGGAGGCCATGAACACTATCCATGACCGCATGGTTCACACCCGAAACAACGTAGAGTTCCTTGCATCAATGAATGGCTAAGCGATTTATGAATGGCTAAGCGATTCCTGCCATTATCAATCGGTCAATGGCAGGAATATCATAAAGATCAAGCAGAGACGCATCTTCCTTGAACTTGTCCGAAAGGATACTTTCATGGAGACGCGTCTTTGTCTTTTTAGCCTCATCTGACTTAATCGACACAAAGGCGGCAAAATGTTTAGCCGCAACCTCACCTTGCCCTTTAAACCAAGAGCAATAACCAGCATTGAGATGATCTACAGCCATGTCGTTGCCAGAACTGATGATGTCTTCATAAAGTTTTAAAGCCTTTTCCGATTGTTTAGTGCAAAGGAGACCCCATGCCAATACACGCCTGACTTCAATGTTAGCTTGATCATTATAGTAAAGCTCGTATAGTATTCCTACGGCTTCTTCTTCCTTTTTATCATTGATAAGCGCTATAGCCTCGTTCATCTTATACTGTGGCTTATCTGGAAAGATTTCGGTCAAGCGATGATAAAGTTCTGTAGCCTTTGTATAATGGGCACATTGAAAACTTGCCAAGGCATAGCCTTTCAATGACTTTTCACCATGTCCATCAATCTCATGTGCCTTGGAAAACAATTGCTCAGCCAAAACGTAGTCGCTGTTCTTCAAAGCTATTCTTGCCGATAAAAGATTGTCATCCAATTGATTCTCATCGAAGTAGTTATCAAGCACTGATTTGGCTAAGACATACATTTTTCGTTTCATGAGAAATCCGACTATGCTAATAGCTCCATCATGCATTGATGCATGGAATGCCGAATTATTAAGAAACAAGCTATTTTTTTCGTAGTCAAAAGGATTGCTAAAAGCCTTCCTGTTATCATTAATGCGGAAGAACCTGTATAAGTCTTGAAGATATTGCCTACGATAAAACGCCGGGGTATTCATGACACCTTCCATACCAGGCACCACCATACCAGAGCTATTGCCAACCATCTCTTTTATATTGTCAGGCAGTTGAGGAAAAACTGAAGACATCGCCAATGCGAAACTGTATTTGTCAGAATCGCAGAAGGGCATGGTTGACAACAAGTTGGTCATAAACTTAGTGTCACGTATCTCGTGTGCTATATGTCCAAGTCCAGGATGCTGAATGTAAAAAGGAGTGAACCAATTTGACAGGGTGAAGAAGAAACCGAATCTTTTCATTTTGGAGAACCCACCAAAATATATGTCGGCACCACGCTTTTGCATATCAGCCATTTTGCGCATGCTTTGCTCCATTTCCTCAATTTTCTTGTCACTGCTGTCACCATGAAGAATATCATCCATCGGATTATCCTCTTTCTCACGTATGCCAAACCTCGTAACCTCAAGATTTTGGTTCTTTATTATGTTTGGCATCACGTCTCTTTCTATCGTTTGAGTGTCTTGCTCTGCAGACATGCAAAACACGACCTGCATTTGCAACTCCACCAACTCATCACGTAGATTCTTGTCGTTCATCAAGAGTTTCACCTTTTCATTGATTTCAGGAAACAAACTGAAATCTCCATTGTCCAGCGCGAAGACCCATCCAATCAGAGCTCGTTGTTTCAACTTAGCATCCGTTGCTTCCTTGTAAACTTTCAAAAGCAGCAACACTTTGGCAGGGTCAGGAGACAAAAGAGATGACATCATCACTGCAGCGCATAAAGATAGAGCGTCAGTTATGTCAATTAAAGGAGAAAGAATAAGGTTGGCGATGTCTCCAGCATGCTCATTGCTCCATTGGCTTGAACACAATATCTGGTTGAAAACGTTAGACATTATATTATGTCTGCGCTCATAAAGGGTCTTACGTCTCTCGGCAACCTTTTCTTCTGGCTCAAGAGTCAACATGGTAAGGTCTGACACGAATAGCTCAAGATTGTTTCGCAGACTATCAACGTCCAAATTGGATCCGTTACGAGGAACCAATGAACTTACTACAGGATCAAACTGTTTGCGCGCCTGCAATTTCGCGTCAGACAGTTTCCTATAAAGACGCTGCGAGAGCTTGCGATATAGGTCTGCACGTTCATTGTCTTGGTAACCTCTAAGCATATAATCGCTCATCAACCGATAGCTATCATCAATACTCTCAAGTTCATCGTCAGACGGACGCGAGTAGTCTGCCATGATTGACTTAACCTTATGCAATATAAAACCAAGAGGAAGCTTGTTTAACAACTGTTTCTTTAGTGAGTCTATACACCTTGTAAAGTCTTTCCAGTTGTTTGGGTCAAGTTTTGTCATATCTTTGTCAATATCTTTTTGCTATGTTTATGTCACGCTCTCGCGGCTGTTTCACATGGCTGAACCGCAACTTAGGCAAAGCCTTAATGGTCTTATTGTCAGCGTTGGTGTATTTTCTGATTACCTTAGCATAGTGTTGCAATCCGAAACGATTGATGGAATCCACGGCCATGTTATACACCTTTATGAACGAGTCAAGTTGCTTCTGCCTTCTTTTATCCTTTAATGCTGCCTCCCTGAAAGCTATTACGCCGAAATGCAAATTCTTGTCTCGGCTGTCCATAAGCATCGGGTTATTATACAATCGCGCCGTTGTCGCCTGCGGCTCAGTGAACAACGCAGCGTCCATCTCGTTGTTTATAATCATTTTTATACGAGTGCGAGGGTCATTTATCTGAACCTTGAAAACGTCATTCTTCGGCTTGGCGCTGTCAATAGCGTAATCAGCAAGATAGTCTGTAACCGAGAATCTTGTCATGGCTATCATCTTGTCTGACAATTGGTTTAGTTCCTTAATACGAGAAATGCGATTGGTATATAGTTGCCAATAAGCATCAGTTGCCGACACATATCGCAACATGATACCACTTTTTCTCAACCGTTCGGTTCGTATAAGGTCGCTAACCATGCCTTCAACATATTTACCTTTAACCAAGGTGTCACAATCTATCTGGGCATTTCTTTGCTTTAAGTGAACATCTACGCCGTTTTTCTGGAACAGGCTATCATCCACACCTATGAAAAGTGGCAAACAGTCGAGTGTAGGCACTGTGGCGACTTTCAGTGCAAGACTGTCTTCACGTTGCAATTCCTCACGAGAGATTTTCTCTTCCTGTTTTGTCTCCTTATAGCTTTTTGAGCACGAAGTTATAGAAACGGAAAACAAGAAGAGACCCAAGACGGCCAACAATGCCACACCTTGTTTGTGGCATTCCATTATCTTAATCTTCCTCATACTCCGTAGTGTCATTGATGCCTGCCTCTCGCAGAGCTTCCTTTCGCTCCCTACAAGTGCCGCATTTTCCACAATGCTTCTCACCGCCCTTGTAGCAGCTCCACGTCTCGCTGTAGTCTATGCCAAGCGCCTTGCCATGTCTCGCGATGTCTGCCTTAGTAATGTTTGTATAAGGTGCCCAAATTTCAACATCTGCATATGTACCTGCCTTAGCTGCTGCCGACATGCTTTTTACAAATTCAGGACGGCAATCGGGATAAATGGTGTGATCACCACCGTGGTTTGCCATCATCACATATTTTAGATGATTAGACTCCGCAAGGCCAACGGCAATCGACAGCATTATGCCATTGCGAAAAGGCACGACGGTAGACTTCATGTTATCGTCGTCATAGTTTCCCTCAGGAATGGCATCAGCCCCTTCCAATAGGCTTGACTTGAAGTATTTTGGCATAAAACCGAGGTCAATGGTTATATGTGGAATACCCAAGCGCTTGCAGTGCAACTCCGCAAAAGGAATCTCACGTTGGTTGTGGTTACTGCCATAGTCGAACGAGACACCCATGGCTATGCGATCCTTATATTCGTATAGCATTGTGATGGAATCCATTCCACCGCTTACAATAATTATACTGTCTTTCATATTAAACCATTATTTTTCTTAATTAAACAAATCCCTTAGGGCCTCTTCTACTTTTCTGACTGGGTGAAGTTGTATTGCGAATTTCTTTGGGTCGATGCCCTTCATGTTATATGCAGGCAATATGATGTGGTTGAATCCAAGTTTCTCTGCTTCCGCTATTCGTTGTTCCACACGGCTCACGGGTCTTACCTCACCGCTGAGACCAACTTCGCCACACATACACCAACCGTTCTCGATTGGCGTGTCAACATTGCTTGACAACACCGCCGCTATCACGCTTAGGTCCATGGCCATGTCTGTGACTCTCATGCCTCCCGCGATGTTGAGAAACACGTCTTTTTGCATAAGTTTGAAGCCGACGCGCTTTTCCAATACTGCAAGAAGCATGTTCAATCGGCGTTGATCAAATCCAGTAGCGGAACGTTGTGGCGTGCCGTAAGCGGCGGTTGAGACAAGGGCTTGCGTCTCCACAAGGAAAGGCCTAAGACCTTCAATTGTTGAACTGATGGCAACACCCGACAACCCTTCATGGTCTTCGGTCAACAGAAGCTCGGACGGATTTGACACGGCACGCAAACCATCTTGCCGCATTTCATAGATTCCAAGTTCCGACGTGCTGCCGAATCGGTTTTTTATACTCCTTAATATCCTGTATACATAATGTTGGTCACCCTCAAACTGTATCACGGTATCAACTATGTGCTCCAGTATTTTCGGGCCAGCCAATGTGCCTTCCTTGTTTATGTGGCCAATGAGTATAACAGGAACTCCGCTGCTCTTGGCAAACCTTAGCAACGACGCGGCACATTCCCTTACCTGGGAAATACTTCCAGGTGAAGAATCAACCTGCTCAGTTGATATGGTCTGGATAGAATCTATCACCACAACGCTTGGATGCAATTGCTGGATACCTGAGTATATCTTCTCCAAGGATGTCTCGCAAAGGATAAACACGTTGTTTATCTCATCCTCATTGCCTGCGTTTCCATCCTTGCCAATATTGTCTGCCGACGCGTTTTTCTTTAACCGTTCGGCTCTCATCTTTATCTGATGGGCGCTCTCCTCTCCGCTGACATACAAGATAGGCATATCGTGCATTCCAAGAAGGGTTTGCAGCGTAAGGGTCGACTTGCCTATGCCTGGCTCACCGCCAAGCAGCACTATGCTGCCAGGAACAAGGCCACCACCAAGTACCCGGTTTAGCTCTGGGTCTTTGGTGTCTATTCTCGGCGCGTCCTGCAATGGAATGTCTTTCAGCCGCAACAACTTGTTTTCATCGTGACCGACAATGGATTTGCCAAAGCCCTTGCGGAATGATGCAGCGGTGTTTTTGGCGTTCATAGCACCATAGTTGGCATCTACTTTTATCTCCTTGAAACTATCCCACTCTCCACACGAAGGACAACGCCCAAGCCATTTGGCCGATTCGTATCCGCAATTGCTGCAGACATACATGGTCTTGTCTTTTGGCATAATGCAGGCTATTTATAATCTTTTTCCGTGAACACTTTATCTATCAGAATGTCGCCAGTCTTGCTTGACTTCATCACATAATGAAAACTATACCCAGCTTGCTTGTATTCCTTCATGCTTGTATTGTCTTTCAAGCTACTCAGGATGGTCGCTATTATTTGCTTTTTATTCTTTTCTATGATGGCGGCATCGTCCAATTTGCCCGACAAGGAATAGTAATAACCGAATGTGTGAGTTTCACGAGAAAATGTCACACTATCAGTTCGCTGGCTGTTTTCTATCGGAGTAGGACAGTAACGCTCCGTGTATTCCTCTGCCGTCTTTGCGGCAAGGTCTTCAAGCGTGGTACGGTGGCAACTTGAAAACAAACACGCAGCAAACGCGAAAAACAACAATTTGTAATTCATTGTCTATATTCTTCTATGTATTGTGTTCTTTTTAGCGCAAAGTTAAGAAAAATATGTAATTTTAGATAACCATTGTCCCATCTTTTTCGTAACTTTGCGACAAAGATTATTATTTTCGAATGGAAAACATCCGCAATTTTTGCATTATAGCTCATATAGATCACGGAAAGTCAACCCTGGCAGACAGAATGCTTGAATACACCAAGACAATCAAGATTACTGAGAACCAGATGCTTGACGACATGGACTTGGAGCGTGAACGTGGCATTACCATCAAGAGCCACGCCATCCAGATGGAATATGAGCTTAATGGACAGAAATATATTCTCAACCTAATCGACACTCCGGGACACGTGGACTTCAGTTATGAGGTGTCCCGAAGCATTGCAGCATGCGAGGGTGCATTGCTCGTCGTTGATGCCACACAAGGCGTGCAAGCCCAAACCATATCAAACCTGTATATGGCCATAGACCATGACCTGGAAATAATACCAGTCATAAACAAGATAGACATGCCCAATGCCATGCCCGATGAGGTCGAGGACGAGATTGTGGATCTCATTGGTTGCGACCACGAAAGCATAATAAGGGCAAGTGGCAAGACCGGCGAAGGCGTTCCTGATATTCTGAAAGCCGTGGTGGAACGCATCCCTGCGCCAAAGGGCGACCCGAAGAAACCATTGCAAATGCTTATCTTCGATTCCATATTCAACTCTTTCCGTGGCATTATAGTCCTTGGAAAGGTTATCAACGGCGTGGTTCGCCAGGGCGACAAGGTAAAGTTTGTGCAAACCGACATGGAATACACCGCCGACGAGGTTGGCGTCTTGAAGATGGACATGGAACCTCGCAAGGAATTGTCGACAGGTGAAGTGGGCTACATCATATCTGGCATCAAGACCGCCACGGAGGTGAAAGTGGGAGACACCATAACCCATGTTGATAATGCTTGTGAGAAAGCCATTGAGGGCTTCCAAGAGGTTAGGCCAATGGTATTCGCCGGTGTTTACCCCATTGACCCGACAGAATACGAGAACCTTCGCAGCTCACTTGAGAAATTACAACTCAACGACGCAAGCCTTACCTTCATGCCTGAGTCTTCACAAGCCTTAGGTTTCGGGTTCAGGTGCGGTTTCCTTGGCCTTCTCCACATGGAGATTGTTCAGGAACGTCTCGACCGTGAGTTCAACATGGAGGTTATAACCACCGTTCCTAACGTGTCGTATAAGGTTTTCACCAAGCAAGGTGAGGAACTGGAAGTCCACAATCCGAGCGGCCTTCCCGACCCCACGGAGATAGACCATATTGAAGAGCCTTATATCAGGGCAAGCATCATAACGTCAAGCGATTACATCGGTCCAATCATCAAGCTCTGTCTTGACAAGCGTGGCGAACTGTTAGACCAGCAATATATCTCAGGCAACCGAGTAGAGCTTCACTTCTTGCTACCATTGGGAGAGATTGTGATTGACTTCTACGACAAGCTGAAATCCATATCCAAAGGTTACGCCTCATTCGATTACCACATCGACAGCTACCGTCCATCCAAGCTCGTCAAACTCGACATTCTGCTTAATGGTGAACCCGTTGACGCATTGTCAACCCTTACTCATCAAGACAATGCCGTCTCTATGGGCCGCAACATGTGCGTCAAGCTGAAGGAGCTTATTCCGCGTCAGCAGTACGACATAGCCATACAAGCTGCCATTGGCGCGAAGATAGTGGCCCGCGAGACCGTGAAACAAGTCAGGAAAGACGTCCTTGCCAAATGCTATGGCGGTGACGTAAGCCGAAAGAGAAAACTTCTTGAGAAACAAAAGAAAGGTAAGAAGCGCATGAAGCAAATAGGCAACGTGCAGGTTCCTCAAAAGGCTTTCCTTGCAGTGCTAAAGCTTGACTAAGATTGAGAGAATACAATTTATATAGCCTAAGTTAGTATAATAATGAAAGAGCTTCAGAACACAACCCGTGACATAGCTCGTGAGCTTGCGAGAAAATACAGCACGATGACTCACGAAGAGCTTGACACGCTTGAAAGCATCCTTGTGCCAAAGAGGTATTCAAAGGGTGAAATGATTTTAAAAGAGGGTGAAGTCTGTGAGAACATTTGTTACATAGACAAAGGATTAGTTAGGCAGTTTTATTTCAAGAACAATAAAGAGCTGACGGAGCATATCGGCTCAGACGGTGAGATATTCATGTGCATCGAGAGTCTCTTCAAGGAAGAGCCCACCCGACTGCAAGTAGAGGCTTTGGAGCCTTCGTCTATATATCTAATCCCCAAGCACAGGCTTGAGCAAGTGGCATTGCACAATGTCAACATCCAGATACTGTACAGGAAGATATTGGAAGAGAGTCTCATAATCTCCCAAGTACACGCCGACCTGCTTAGATTTGAGACGGCTCAAAACCGCTACTTGCGCCTTTGCAAGATGAAACCGCAAGTCGTGCTTCGCGCTCCTCTGGTTTACATCGCAAGCTATCTTCAAATGACACCAGAGACATTGAGCCGCGTAAGAGCAGCGTCTATCTGACGATTTTCCAGCTTGTGCTACAAAAATGCACAAGCACGATACCCGTAAATACAAGACAAGGGCGACTTCGGAAGAAGTCGCCCTTGTTGTTTGAATTGTTAAGCTCCGTGGAACATATAGTTCTTCATCGTATCCGCGGTAAGACGAGTGAAGAGTTCAAGCGTGAGTTTGTCAGCAACCTCAAGCGCGTGATTGAGTATTGAGTCACTGAAAGCTTGAAGCGCGTCCTGCGCCTCCATCGGGCATTCCTTATACATGGCAAGATACTTAGCCTCAAACTCTTTTTGGCGCTGGTCGTTCTCAGCCTCCAGCTTAGCGTAAGTCTCTTTCACCAAAGGTGCGTAAGCATTATAGTTAGTCATCGCCAACGTCATCACCTTGCGGAACTTCCAATAAGCTGAATCGTCAGAGCAATGGTTGTCACCAATCTGATAAGCCTTCGGAAAACTCTTGATGCCCTGGTAGATAGGCAGGAACACTCCAAGGTCTGCCATGCCGTTGGCTACATAGGTGATGTGGCCTATGGCATCAGGAAGCCAAGGGCGAACTTGCAGCAGGTGCGTCTGGGTTGTCCTGAAAATGGAGACCGGACGCCAAGGCTCGTGACCGTTGTTGTGAAGATATGGGTCATGGTCTGTGCCGTCATAGTGGAAACGGAACGCCTTGCGCAATTCAGCTATGCCTATGTGTCCGCTATCGGGTTTGGCATATACAGGGAAGTTGTTCACGTTCACGTCTTGCACCATGGATGGCGTGAAGAGCTTCTGCAAGCCCCAGACACGGGTGTAGTTATATGTGTGGTCGGCTATGTCGTCCTTTGAGTAGGCTTTGTGGAAATCAAACTTACCATCCTTGGGGTTCCACAATCCGTTTTTCTCAGCGAAGGAAAGCAAGTCCTTGTCGGCAAGGAAGTTGTCCTTGTCGTTTGGGTCATAGTCGCGGAAGCGGCTTTGGTTGCCCGTGACAAAGTACTTGTCGTTTGGAATGCGGCAAGCGAGCCAGTGATGGCCGCAAGCGTTCTCAAGATACCACGTTTCCTTGTTGTCTATGAAACCGATGCCGAAGCCCTCGGCGGAACCATACTTTTCTATCATGGCTCCAAGGCGCTCTACGCCCTCACGAGCCGTGTGGATGTAAGGCAGCACCGTGTTGAAAGTGCAGTTCTCTGCCAATCCATCAGCCACATAAGGGTCATGGCTCAATGCTTCAGGGCTGCTGAAGATTGTTTCCGTGGAGCTCTCTCCCACTCCGGCAGTGTTGAAACCGGCACTACCCCACTCATGATGATACTGATAGTCAGGCAATGCGGTGTAACCTAAACGCTTTTTGGGCAGTGGGCACTTAAAGGCACTGTCGTTGGCAACAAACTCTTCGGGTCCGTTGTCGGTCTCGTCAAAGACAAGCCAGTTCTTGCAACGCATCGCGTCGAAATCCTCGCTGCGAGCGTATATGCGTGAACCGTCACCTGTCAGCTCACCACCAACGACAATGGTGGTACACTCTGACAAACTGCTTTTCCTTTGCTTTTCCATGATAAAATGATATTAAGACTTTTGGCTATTTCTTGCCAATGTTCATAATCCAACGAATCGGGTGCTTGATGAATCCCTTGATTCCTCGCTCGTTGAGGTTGGGCTGTACCACGCCTTTCTTGGCTTTCTGCTTTCCGTCAGCGCCTTGCTTGGTTTGACCCTTTGGCTGGGTTTGCTGTGACGCTTTCGACTGCTGACCGCGCTGCTTGTCGGCATACTTATGACGACCGCGCTGCTTTGGAGCCTCGCCCTCAGGTCTTGTTTGCTGCTGGGCGTGCTGGCGTTCTTGCTTTTGACCCTTGCCACGCTGTCTCCTTTCTTGTTTAGGCTGACCTTGCTGCTGGCTTTGCTGTTGACCTTGCTTCTGGGGCTGGTCTTGCCTCTGAGATTGACCTTGCTTCTGCTGCTGGTCTTGCTTTTGGCCTTGTTGCTTGCCTTGCTGCTCTTGCTGATTGTCACGCTTTGGCTTAGGCTTTTGCCTTTGCCTGTCATCTTGGTTTCTGCTGTCTCCCCTGTCTCTGCGTCCTGACCGCTGCTTTGAGTCCTTGTGCGCGGTGTTGTCGCGGTCTTTTCTCCTGCGACTCTTGGCGGAAGTCTTTCCAGGACGACGCGAAGTGGTATATTCTGGGCCTTCTCCGCAACCTTCCGGCAATGGATTCTTCTTGATTTCCTGTCCCAAGAATTTTTCAATCTGGTGGAAGGCATACATATCGTCCTCATTGACAAACGTGATGCCGACACCATCCCTGTCGGCTCGTGCCGTACGACCAATGCGATGTACATAGTCTTCGGCATCGTGAGGCACGTCAAAGTTGATGACCATGGCTATGTCGTCAATGTCTATTCCGCGAGCCACGATGTCGGTAGCCACGAGCACGTCAATCTGTCCGCTCTTAAACTTGAACATGATGTCGTCCCTCTCAGCCTGGTCGAGGTCGGAGTGCATCTCACCGCTGTTGATTTTCATCTTGATAAGGGCCTGGTTGATCTGCTTCACCTTCATCTTGCTGCCCGAGAATATTATCACGCGCTTCAAGTCGCCTGCCTTGAAGATGTCTTGTATGATTTGCAACTTTTGTGTCTCATAGCAGATATACGCACTCTGCTTGATTTTTTCAGCGGGCTTGCTCACGGCGAGCTTCACCTCAACAGGATTTTTCAGCAAGCTCTGCGCCAACTTCTCAATGTCTTTCGGCATCGTGGCGGAGAACATGATGGTCTGGCAGTTATCCGGCAGCTTCGAGGCTATCTTTATGATGTCCTCGGAGAAGCCCATGTCGAGCATACGGTCTGCCTCGTCGAGCACGAAGAAGCTGACTTTCGACAAGTCGATGTTCCCCATTGAGATATGCGAAATCAATCGTCCTGGCGTGGCTATGATGACATCAGCTCCAAGGCGCATGCTCTTCATCTCCTGGTCGTAACGATTGCCGTCGTTGCCTCCATAAACAGCCACGCTCGACACGTCGGGCAGGTAATAAGAGAAGCCTTGCATTGCCTGGTCTATCTGCTGGGCAAGCTCACGCGTTGGTGACATCACGATGCAGTTGACTGCGTCCTTTGGATAATTGCCGCCGTCGAGCATGGAGAGGATAGGCAACAAGTAGGCTGCTGTCTTTCCTGTTCCGGTCTGGGCCACTCCAAGCACGTCATGACCTTCCAATATTGGGGGTATACATTTTTCCTGCACAGGAGTGCATTCATCGAAACGCATGTCGTAGAGAGCGTCGAGAACGTTGTCGGTAAGATTTAAATCTTCAAATTTCATTGTTTTCTTTCTTTTAATGACGACCGCCAAAGCAGCACGGGGTGGACTTTGATGTGGGTGGTATTAATTAGGAGCCTTGCGATAACAGATAAACGCTATTATCGCGAACACGATGTTGGGCAGCCAAGCAGCCAACATTGGCGGGAAGTTGGCATTGATGGCAAACGTGGCGGAAATGGTCTGGAACATGATATATCCAAACGAGAGCGCCAAGCCTATGCCGAGATACACGCCCATGCCTCCCTTTCGCTTTCTCGCCGAGAGCGAGGCTCCTATGATGGTCAGGATGAAGGACGCGAATGATGAGGCTATTCGCTTGTAATACTCCACCTGATACTGAACCACATTCCCAGAACCGCGGTCGATCTGTTTGGAAATGTAGTCTTTCAGCTCGGGAGACGTGAAGGTTTCCTGTTGACCCTTGGAGTAGACAAGGTCGGTGGGTTCCATCTGTATCACGGAATCCTTGCGCGCGCCACTGGTGATGTGCTCTCTCAAACCTTTCAACTGACGAATCTTCCAGTTGGAAAGCGTCCAATGGTATTTGCTGTCCGAGATGGTGTCATACTGCACATCGGTAGCGGTTAAGTGGGAAACGAGCTTCTTCTCCTGGAACCTGTCGAGGCAAAAGCCATAGCCATGCTTCATGTTGTTGTCGTAGTGCTGGATGTAGGCTATGACGCCTGGCGCCACCTGCAACTGCACGTTCTCAGCCGACGTGTTCTTCTTCTTGTTCTTGTACATCGACTCGAAGTTTTGCCTTATCACGGTTCCGTGAGGTATGACGTAAGCCGAAAGATAATACGACAACGCCGAAAGAAACACGCACGACATCATGTAAGGTCTCAGCAAGCGCTTAAACGAGATGCCCGCCGACAGCATGGCGATAACCTCGGAGTTGCCTGCCAACTTGGTAGTGAAGAAGATGACGGCGATAAAGACGAATAAGGCACTGAAGAGGTTGGCGAAATAAGGGATGAAGTTGGCGTAATAGTCGAAGACTATGGCACTGAGCGGGGCATGATACTCCGTGAACTTCGCCAGATTCTCGTTGACATCAAAGACGATGGAGATTGAGATAATCAAGGCTATCGAGAAGAAATAGGTCCCAATGAACTTCTTGATGATATACCAGTCTATCTTCTTGATGTAACGGAAGGGGTTGAGATATTTGAGCACCCGCAGGAAGCGCAACTTCTTGCCCATCCATTTGAATGCCCTTTGAAGCAGACGCGTATGGTTGGCAATCCACCTGAATAAGCGATGCAACCATTTAGGATGCCTTCCCAACCATCTTCCAACCTTGTATAGCCGGCGATGCTTCCTTATCTTACTGAAACTCTTCATACTTAGCCTTTCTTCTTATCGCCTCTGTCCCAGTTGTCCCACTACACTGTTTTTCCATTGAACGAAGTCGCCGGCGAGTATGTGCTTTCTCGCGTCGGTGACAAGCCTCAGGTAGAAGGCGAGGTTGTGTATGCTCGCTATCTGCATGGCAAGCAACTCCTGAGCCTTGAAAAGATGGTGCAAGTAGGCTTTTGTCGTCACGCGGTCTATCTCGCAACCGTCTGGGTCAACAGGCGAGAAATCCATCTCCCACTTCTTGTTGCGCATGTTCATCGTTCCCTCATAGGTGAAGAGCATGGCGTTGCGTCCATTGCGCGTCGGCATCACGCAGTCGAACATGTCCACTCCACGCTCGATGCCCTCAAGGATGTTTTGCGGTGTGCCGACACCCATGAGATAGCGTGGCTTGTCCTTCGGCAGAATGTCGTTGACCACCTCTATCATCTCATACATCACCTCTGTGGGCTCGCCTACCGCCAGTCCGCCAATGGCATTGCCGTCGGCGCCCTTGTCGGCCACATACTTGGCAGCCTCTTGTCTCAAGTCCTTGAAGGTGCAGCCTTGCACGATGGGGAAAAGAGACTGGTGATAGCCGTAGAGCGGCTCCGTCTCGTTGAAGCGCTTGATGCAGCGATCCAGCCAGCGTTGTGTCATGCCGAGGCTCTTCTTGGCATAAGCGTAATCGCTCATGCCAGGAGGACACTCGTCGAGAGCCATCATGATGTCGGCACCTATCACGCGCTCCGTGTCCATGACATTCTCGGGGGTGAAGATGTGTTTTGAGCCGTCGATATGGGAACGAAACTCGCAACCTTCCTCGGTGAGCTTGCGTATGCCCGACAGCGAGAACACCTGGAAGCCGCCGCTATCGGTGAGGATAGGACGTTCCCAACCGTTGAAACCATGAAGGCCGCCAGCCTTTCGCAACACCTCAAGACCTGGACGCAAGTAGAGGTGATATGTGTTTCCAAGGATAATCTGTGCTTTAACCTGAGACCGCAACTCGCTGAAATGCACGCCCTTGACGGCACCAGCCGTGCCCACGGGCATGAATATCGGCGTCTCTATCTTGCCATGGTCTGTGGTTATCACGCCAGCACGGGCTTCCGAGGCGTTGTCGGTATATTGGAGCTGAAAATCCATATTTTAGTTGTTTTTCTTGTCGTCTTTGTCTTCTTTGGGAATGGTGAAATCTATTGGGTTCTTCACCTTCTCGTCGGTAAGCGCGAAATCCCACACGTC
This sequence comes from Prevotella sp., assembly GCA_036751585.1. Lineage (GTDB taxonomy): Bacteria > Bacteroidota > Bacteroidia > Bacteroidales > Bacteroidaceae > Prevotella. The sequence goes on from DAIOUH010000013.1 coordinate 27,947, forward strand.
TTGGACGTTTTCCACATAGTGGAAGCTCACGCCCTTGAGAAACTCTTGCGGAATTTCCTCTATGTCCTTCTTGTTGTCCTTGCAAATCACGATGTCGGTAATGCCGGCACGCTTAGCGGCGAGAATCTTCTCCCTTATGCCTCCCACGGGCAGCACCTTTCCACGGAGGGTTATCTCACCCGTCATGGCGGTGTTGAGCCTGACCTTGCGCTGGGTAAGCGCCGAAGCCAACGACGTGGCAATCGTTATGCCTGCCGACGGCCCATCCTTCGGCGTGGCTCCCTCGGGCACGTGGATGTGGATGTTCCAGTTCTCGAACACGCGATAGTCCACGCCCAACTTGTCGCAGTTGGCCTTCACGTATTGCAAGGCAATGATGGCACTTTCCTTCATCACGTCACCGAGGTTGCCAGTGAGCGTCAGCTTTCCGGCCTTGCCTTTTGAGAGCGATGTCTCGATGAAGAGTATCTCACCGCCCACCGAAGTCCAGGCCAGGCCTGTCACCACGCCGGCATAGTCGTTGCCTTGATATATGTCGCGCATGAATGGCGGCTTGCCAAGCAAGTCCTCCACGTCTGCCGCCGAAATTGGCTTTTCGGGTATGGGCTCGTTCATGGCAATGTGCAATGCCACTTTTCGCAACGCCTTGTCTATCTGCTTTTCCAGTTGCCTGACACCACTCTCGCGAGTATAGTTCTCAATGATATTTTCCAAGGCCTGCTTGGAGAATTTTATCTTCGCCTCAGTCTTGTCAAGACCGTTGTTCTTGACCTCCCTCGGCACGAGATGGCGCTTGGCAATCTCTATTTTCTCCTCGGTGACATATCCTGGCACCTCAATGAGCTCCATTCGGTCAAGGAGCGGTCTGGGGATGGTGCTTATGTCGTTGGCGGTGGCTATGAAAAACACCTTCGACAGGTCATAGTCCACGTCGAGATAGTTGTCGTGGAACGCGCTGTTCTGCTCAGGGTCGAGCACCTCCAGCAATGCTGACGACGGGTCACCATTATAGTTGTTGGCCGACACCTTGTCTATCTCGTCCAAGATGAACACGGGGTTTGACGAGCCTGCCTTTTGTATGCTCTTGATTATCCTGCCCGGCATGGCACCTACATAGGTGCGGCGATGGCCGCGAATCTCGCTCTCATCGTGCAATCCGCCAAGCGACACCCTCACGTATTTGCGTTTCATGGCCTCGGCAATGCTCTTGCCAAGCGAGGTCTTGCCCACTCCGGGGGGACCATAGAGACACAGGATGGGCGACTTCAAGTCGCCACGAAGCTGCAACACGGCAAGATATTCCAATATGCGCTCCTTCACCTTCTCCATGCCATAGTGGTTGTGGTCGAGAATGGTACGCGCCCGCTTCAATTGAAGGTCGTCTTTGGTGCAATAGTTCCATGGCAAAGACACCATCATGTCGAGATAGTTGAGCTGAACGCTATATTCCGGACTCTGCTGGTTGAACGTGTCGAGACGCTCAAGCTCTTTTTTGAAGAGCTTTGCTATCGCCTCTGGCCAGTCCTTATCCTTGGCCTTTTTCTCAAGCGACGCCTTGGCTGCAGTCTCGGTGTTGTCGCCAAGTTCCTCCTTGATGTTTTTCATCTGCTGGTGGAGGAAATATTCTTTTTGCTGCTCGTCGAGATCCACGCGGGTCTTGTTTCTGATGTCGCCCTTCAACTTGGCGAACTGTATCTCGCGGTTCTCCACCTTGAGCAGTTCAAGGCCACGATCCCTTATGTCATCGAGCTTGATGAGCCTTACCTTGTCCTCCACGGGGAAAGGCAGGTTCGTGCACGCGAAATTCACCAACATGGTATTGTTGGTGATATTCATAAACGACATTATGCTGTCGTCGGGTATGTCATCATTGAGGCGTATAAGGTCTTGCGTCACGGAGCGCACGTTGTCCGCTATGGAATTGAACTCCGTGTCGTTGGCATCGGGCACTACCTCTGGCAGCGGCACAACATGACCTTTGAGATAACTGCGCCTCGACGTGATTTTCGTAAGCGTGCACCTGCACGTGGCCTGGAAGATTGCCGTGACGGCATTGGATGCCGGCATCTCTATGATACGCACGAGCTTTGCCATGACACCGACGTCATAAACGTCTTTCTTGTCGTAAGGCTGCTCGTTTTCGGGGTCTTTCTGACAAAAGATGGCGCAAACGCGGTTTTTCGTGTCCTTGCTTAAATAATGCGCGAGGTTGATGCTTGGCTGCCTTCCGAGGAGGATGGGCACCAATATTCCTGGCATCACGACCATGTTGCGTGTGGTCAGGATTGGACAGTCGCATTCCTTGCCCTCCTTGAAGATTGTGGAAATGTCGCCCTCAAAGTCAGCAAACATCTGTATTGTCGTATTTTCTTTTGGCATATCGTGTCTATACCTAATGAGTCACTATATAAAATAATCAATAAAATCTAATATGCAAAGTTACGAAGAATATAATAAATTAGCGCAAATGTCGTTGGAAAAGTATGGGAAAGACATTTCAATTTAAGAATTTCACTATTGCCCAAGACCGCTGTGGAATGAAAGTTGGTACGGACGGCGTGCTCCTTGGCGCATGGGCACGAGGCGGAAAAAGGATTCTCGACATAGGCACCGGCACTGGTCTCATAGCGCTGATGATGGCACAGAGGTTTGCCGAAGCCAAGGTGGATGCCGTGGAAATAGACAGCGACGCCGCAGGGCAGGCTATGGAAAATGTAGCAAGCTCGCCTTTCGCCAACCGTGTGGAGGTGATTTGCAAGGCTTTGCAAGACTTCCGACCAGACTATTCATACGACAGCATCGTGACCAACCCTCCATTTTTCAGCAACAGCCTGCTTGCGCCTGATTCATCGCGAAGCATGGCGAGGCACACCGTCACGTTGTCTTTCCCCGACATTCTCTCGTTTGCCACG
>DAIOUH010000014.1:0-1639 GCA_036751585.1 Prevotella sp.
ACCAAGGCATGATACTTCTCCGTGAGGGCAAGGATTACCCTCACGCCTGGCAGCAACTGCTTGATGCGGTCGGGGCAATCAGCGATGCCGCCATCCGTCCAGTCCTCGTAGTGAGCGCGGAGCATGTTGAGATAGTCCTTGTCGTCGTTGAAGCGCATGATGCTGCCCAGGTTGTCGGCATCTCGCAGAAGTTCGAAGTCTTGTTCCAGCATTTCACCAGCCACCTCCTCGTAGCCTCCGATGAATTGCAGACAAGCTTCTTTCATTTCTGTCTTGCTCAGTTGAGGTACCACCCCCGACATGTCGAGCACATTCGGCATGCAATGCGCATCGGCAAACGAAGCATCCTTCTGACAGGCATTCAGCAAGAGGGCAAAGGTGGCCAACTGCTTGGCACGGGTGTCGAGGTCGATGCCCGTGAGGTTATGGCGGAAGATGTTTTCCACAGCCTCGCTGCGGCTATAGCCTTCGGCAATATAAAGTTCATAGAGCAGGTCAAAGCACTCGTTGAGGATATGACCAGAACCGCAAGCAAGGTCTGCCACCTTGAGGTCTGTCAGCTCATCGTAGTGTAGTAGGTGCGGTGTCCCACCGCACGATGGCAAGGATGATATTCCTGCTGTTGCGACGTGGGACACGTTTAGTGGGTGCGGTGTCCCACCGCACATGGTCTGATTTGCATCACTACTTGTCGCGACGTGGGACACGTCACCTGCTGCTGTTGCGACGTGGGACACGTCGCCCACTAAATAGTGCCATTTCTTCTGGAGCTGGGTTTCGTAGGGGTTGTTGTCGAGATAGATTCTGCCCACGGTGTTTTGCACCATGTATTTCACTATCCAGTTAGGGGTGAAAATCTGCGTGGCGGCAGGAATCTCGTCAGCCTCGAACTTACCCTTCTTGGCAAATACCTCGTCTTTGCGCTCTGAGATATAGAACTGGTAGAGCCATCCTATCAGCTCAGGAGAATGGAAGTCATCATCGGTGATAAACTCCGTATGGTTGAGTAAGTCCACAAAGCCACCTTCCGCCAAGATGTTGTTTGGCAGAAGGAGCTCGGTATAGTCGGCGATACCACCGAAGCATCGGTTGATGATAGGATTCTCATGACACCACGCCGTGATAAGAATGGCAAACTGCTCCGTCACCTTGGTGTCGTCATCCAGCAGCTCCATGAGCCGTTGGCGCATCTCTTCCTTCATTTGCGGATAGCGTCCCTGTCGGGCTTCATCCACGATGACCGGGGTACGTGCCGCATCGGCATAGGCAAGCACAGGGGAGCACAGGTTGTTCTTCTGCAAGATACGAATGGCGCAAAGGCGGTTGAACCAAGTGTATGCAGCCTCCTCATAGACATCCTTGATGCCTATCTGCTGGATGCGGTTGTAGAGAGACATCCACTGGTGGTAGAAGCCCTCCGTCTGCAACTGCCCGTTCCACACAGAACCGCCCTGCATGAGTTGCGGTTTGTTCTCTTCCGCCACGTTGCCCTTCTTGTCGAAGCCAAGGGTGAGCATCTTGGCGGCGATGCCAGCTTTCAATATATTTCGTGCCTCGGTAGCGAAGCGCTTGATTTTATTTGTATCCATTGTTTGATAATTATTCGAGCTTGTAGTGGGTGCAGTGTCCCACTGCACTT
>DAIOUH010000014.1:1739-6188 GCA_036751585.1 Prevotella sp.
ACGTGGGACACGTCGCCCACTATTTGATGACCATCACGCTGTCGCCGTTCTCCATGGCCTTCATCAGTTGAGTTCGCAGGTGGCTCAGGTAGTCGTCGATGTCGGCAGTGGTCTGCAAGGGGTGCGAGGTCTTGGTGCGGAGCGTGATGTTGCGCACGGCGTGCCCCCCATTGCTGTCCGGCTTGGCGGCTGCCAGAATCTTCGCCACCTGCTCCTGATAGAAAGCATCGGTGCTCAGGTTGTTTTGCAGTTGCAGGATGTTGGTAGGTGCCGTCTTCAGTTGGATGGTCACATCCTCCTTTGCCAGGATGTCTGTGCCGACCTTGTTTTTCTCGCAAATGAGGCGCAGCTGTCTGAATGTCTCCGTGTAAGCGTCGCTTACCTGGCGTCGCAAGTCATGTCGCACCCCATCGAGGATGCCTGTGAGCTGGCGTTGCAGTTTGATGTAGCCACGCAGCCCAGCGATGGGCCAAGGGTCATCCTTCAGTTTGCAGAAGTCGGCTACGGCTCCTTGCAGCTCCATCGGCACGAATGGGAAGTTATACTGGTTTTCGTCTTGGAAACGCAGGAGTTGCTTATAGATGTCGAGCTGGTCGTGAGTGAATTGCACCACCTCTCTACATTTATCGATAAGTTTCTTCGCCTCGTCTTTTGCAGCGATAATGAGGTTGAAAAACTTCAAAGGGTCACGCTCGCCCAGCCACGACTCGAAAAGCTCGATAGCCTCACGGATAGGCTGGCAGAACTGGTAGCCGGCAATCTGGTGTTCGATGTCCTTGTAGCCCTTGATGAACATGGCAAGGCTGCGGTCGCTCTCTATGTCACGACAAGCACGGAAAAGTTGAGTGCTGTCGGTGGAAGCTGGAACTGCCGATATGCCAAATATCTCTTTCCACGCATCAATAAAGTTCTGGATTACCTGTGGCGAGATGGCCTTAGCCCGGCGCAATGTAAACTTGTTGGATTCGCTGACGATGCGGTTGGCCACGGTTGATGTCTCCACATTCGGGTTGTTGGCATAAGAGTAGTCGCGGTTATGGCGACGCACCAACTCATTGATGACATACAGCGTGCAGATGTTGTCCCAACCGTATGGTGCCTTCGAGAACTTGGCAAGCACGTCCGCCACGTTCACCTCGGCATGTTGCTTGTTGAGATAGATTTCCACCTCGTGCTCGGCATCAGTGAGCACGGCATTCATCCCCTCGTAATCTCCTGGTTGAACAGGACGGAGAATCGCCTTCTTCAGTTGTTCCGTGGTGCGTGGAATACTTGGATAATCCACAAGACTTGCCTTGGTATAGATGCTCGAAAGATGCTTGTCCATGGCTATGCGATAGCGGTCGTTGCCACGCTTCTGTCCGAGTTCAGCCTCGTCGATCACGCTCATACCGGAAATGATAGGACAGGTATCGAGAATCTTCTCAAACTCCGGCTTGATGAGTCCTTCGTAAAGTTCGTTGGCACGCTTATCAAACTCGTCGCGAGTTTTCCTGTTGTCATCGCTGGTCACAGGGGTCGCCATGTAGCGGTTGGCCTGACAATACCAGTAGAAGGCGTTGTACAGGCGCTTGTTGTCACGATACTGTGGTCCCACATAGTAAACCATGCGGTTTTGGTTGCTGTTCTGCAAAGCCAACAACTCGGCAGTTTCATAGTCGGCATCCATCACGAACTCCACCTGCACGTCAGGATTGTTGGAGAGGAAGGTACGCTGCTTGATGGTGAGACCCACGGAGAAACTACGTGTTTTGTATTGCTCCTTATTTTTCAAGGCAGTGATGTACTTGTTGAAGATTTCCTTCAGCTGTTCTGCCTGCGTGTTGTTGTCCACCACTTGGCTTTGGATAAGTTGAGCCACCTTCATCTCCTCCTCGCTATAGAAGGTGAAAGTGTCTGGCGCACCTTGCTTACCTTGCTCTCGACGGATGATATTGTTGTCGCAAAGGAATTCCACGACTTTTTCCACCTCGTTCTTGATTGTGAGGCGAGGAGTCTCCATGTCGTTGACAAGGAGCGTGGTAACATTGTCGATGGTAGCCGGAAACAGCAACTGGTCGGTCTGCGAAATGTTGCAGATCATGAAAAGCACATTGGCCACACGCAAGGCAAAGTGGGTTCGCTCAGGGCGTTCGGTCTGGTAGGTGCGCGCCATGTCGATGGCGTTCTGACGAGCTTTCTGGCCACGAGCCTGCAAGCCCTCCTCAAACATATTGTTATAAAGTTCGTCGAAAGATATAAACTTGCCCAGTTCCGCTTCGGCATTTGCCTTGGCTGTGGAGTGGATGACCTTGATGATGCTTCGCTCATTGCCCTTCACCTCCTTGGCTACATAGCCGAGGGCGAGGAATGAGTTGAATACCTGCATAATCAACTTGAACTGGTAAGGCACGAATGGATAGTAGTCTACGAAATCGTCTTGCGAGTCGTAGCTGCTATACGAGGTAGGCAACTTGAACTGCAAGTCGAACCCAGCCCTATATTTATTGTAGAGCGAAGCGAGCACAGGCTTCACTTCCTCTTTCTTGTCGAGAATACGCTTCTGGGTGATAACCTCTGGCTGTGTGCCCTTGAGAGACACCTTTACCTCGAAACGTCCCTTGATTTTGCCTTCCGTGTCTTTCTCCTCAGCAATATTGCAGTCGTCCATGATCTCGGAAAGATCCTGCTGGGCAGTGCAAGCCACCCACACCTTGTTGTCGCAAGCCTCGGAGAGCTTGGTGATGATCTCCTGGAGGTTGAGATAGCGGTCGCGCTCCTTGTTGATAAACTGGCTCACCTCATCGGCAAGGAATATCAAGCGGTAGTCATCGCCCTTGTCTTTCAGGTAGGAAGCCAGCTCCATGCCGAAACGGTCGATGCTCATATTGGTGTCGCGCTTGATGATGCGCTCACGTATGCTGTCCACGGAGAGCGTAGGAGCCAGTTGCTTGGCGATGTCGAGCACCCAGTCAAGCTCATTGTCTATCAGGTCGGCAGCCATGCCCGGGTCGTTCCAGTCACCGCCCTCCTCGGCGATGCGCTGCTTGAACGCCTCAAACACACCTTTCTCCGCCAACGGCTTTTCCAGGTTCTGCGCCAGGGTGATGTTGAACTTGTTGAAGCCACGTTTGCCATTGAACTCATTCCAGAACACATGAAGGAATGCTTTCTTCTTGTCGGTGGAATTGTCGTAGCTTGTTTCGAGATTGAAGATGCAAGTATCAATCGTGGCACGTTTCAACCAGTTGGCTATAGACAGCAATTCCTCATAGTCGAAGCTGATGTTGTGCTTCTCGTCCAATGGGTCGATGGCTTTCACGGCTTCAAGCAGGCGATCCATGGCTGCCTCTTGCGTGGCAGGAGTGATGCAGTAGTCGAGGTATTTCAGGAAGTGAGACTTTCCGGAGCCATAGTAACCGTCAATCCAGATACCCACGTGGTCGTAAGGCTTGTTGTTCTTGATGGCATCGAGTATGCGGAAGAGACCATTGATGATCTCATCCGTAAACACGTATTCTTGTATTTCTATCCGCTCGGTCTCAGGGTCAAACTTGGTAGCGCTGACGGCAGGGTTGACCGCACGATTGATTGGTTTGCTATATAATTCTTTCAGCTTCATATTTAGTGGGCGACGTGTCTCACGTCGCGTCATTTTAGTGGGCAACGTGTCTCACGTCGCGTCATTTGCATTGTTTGTTATTTTTATTGTGCGGTGAGACACCGCTTTCTTTATTGTGCGGGCGACACCGCTTCTTTATTGTGCGGTGAGACACCGCACCTACTACTCGTTAACCAGAAGGGTTGCACGATAAGTGTGATTGTCTGGGAGCGTATCGAACAGACGGAAGGAGTTTTGGTCACGATGCCCAGGATAAAAGACGATAATCTTATACTTCCCGGTTTCGTTGTAATCCTCATAGAGGGCAAGAAACTCATTGACCCTCAGATAGGGGAACATACTGCCAATGCCATACAGGAATACGTAGGGACGACGATAACCATCCTGAATGGTGATATGGTCAATGATACGCTTGTGAATGTACTGCACAAACTCTGGCGAATGGGCATTACGAGTGAGCGTATCTTGGGTGTTCTCCGCCTTGGTAGGGTCATCATGCTCTTTTTCAAGCAGATATTTCAACATGGACGGATGGCGCAGAAACTTCTTTTGGTCGAGGAAGTGACAGAACTCCTCGAAGAGATTCAGCGTAAGCACATCCACATAATTGACGGGGCGAATGAGATTCGCCTTAAACTCCTGTATCTGTCTACGAATGTCATACTCCTTGTCAGCAGGATACTGGTAGATGAAGAAATTGTAGAACAAATCTCCATTCTCCGTGTCCTGAAAACCAGGGCTGTTCAGTTTATCATCAAGTTCTTTTATCGTCATAATCATTCATTTAGTGGGCGACGTGTCTCACGTCGCATCAGTTTAGTGGGTGACGTGTCTCACGTCGCATCATT
>DAIOUH010000014.1:6288-25219 GCA_036751585.1 Prevotella sp.
GACGTGTCTCACGTCGCATCAGTTTAGTGGGTGACGTGTCTCACGTCGCATCATTGATTGCCGTGCGGTGGGACACCGCACCCACTACGGACAGCTTGTATCTCGTATGGCTGCAGGAGGCAAGCTTCCAAGAACCAGGGTTCTCCCTTAGCCAAATAGTATTCATAATTGTCGCAGCGCAAGGAATGAAGATGATTGTCCTCGTCAAGCATACCAACCTTTCTGAGGATGGTAAGGTAGGCTCCCGCCACCTTGCTCTTCGTGGTATCGCTCCATGAATCCACGAAATCATCATGGGCGGAGATTTCATTGAACTCCATCAGAAGGTCCTCCTTGTCTACGCTCTTGGATATGCTGTTCCACCTACGCATGGTGACATTGACATGGAAGTCGAAGCATATCTTATATGTTTTAAGAATGACATAAAAGAGGGCAATCTTTTTGTCGCTATCACTCATCTTCTTGAAATCATCCCAGAAGGGAAGCGGAACAGCTTGGTACCTGCGCCTGATTTCCGTGATGACTTTCTTTCGGGATGTCTCGGCATTGATATGCAACACATTGTTGTTCACCTTTTCTTTCTGTAGCAGTACTTCACTGTTTTCCGCTTGAAGCAAAGGCAACAACACGAGAGTTTCCTCAAAGAGGAATCCCCCACCTGTCAAGGCTGCCGTATATGGACTTCTTATTTTGTTCATCAATCTATCGTGTCAAGTTCAAGTCTTTGTTTTCCATATTTCTTTTTATACAAAAGTAATGCTTTTATCCGAAATAGTATTATTAAAATAGCACAAAATGGAAAATTCTCTCAAAAGAATGCCGAAATTGTTTTGCCGTATCAGTGAAACATCGTACATTTGCAATCACAAAGACGAAACAGACATTCGGGGTTGTCCTGATTCGATCGGGATACTCATCAAAATTATGTTGAAAACCGGGTCACTTCTCTTGTCGATGGCGGGCCACATAAAACCGCGCAAGCGGACTAAGCCGTAAGGCCAGTGGATTACAAAAACGGAGAGAACCCACAACTTTTATAGCTGGAGTTTTCATCACATCCTCAGGGCAACCCCTTTTCTTATATTTTTCAAAACAAGTTCAATACCATGTTTAGCGGAATAGTGGAAGAAATGGCGACCATCGTCGCCATAAAGCGGTATGGGGGCAATGTAGACCTCACGTTGACTTGCTCATTCACCAACGAGCTCAAGATAGACCAAAGCGTCAGTCACAACGGCGTGTGCCTTACCGTGGTCAACATCGACGGCAACCAATACACCGTCACGGCAATGAAAGAAACGCTCGACCGCTCAAACATAGGACAGCTGAACGTTGGCGACAAGGTAAACGTGGAGAGGTCGATGCAGGTCAATGGCCGCCTCGACGGTCACATCGTGCAAGGTCACGTCGACGAGACGGCGGAGTGCGTCGACATGAGAGACGCCGACGGCAGCACCTATTTCACCTTCCGCTATCATGCCGACAAGGCCATGGCAAGGCGTGGCTACATGTGCGTGGACAAGGGCTCGGTGACGGTGAACGGCGTGTCGCTGACGGTAATCAACCCCACTGACGACTCTTTCACCGTGGCAATCATACCATTCACACGCGAGCACACCAATTTCCACTATATCAAGGTGGGTTCACTGGTAAACATCGAGTTCGACATCTTAGGGAAATACATAGCGCGCCTGCGCCATTTCGACGAGTAAAAAGAGGCCGTTCGGCTTCACGCTTGAATCGCGTCGGCATTACGCTTGAATCGCGACGCCTTTACGCTTGAATCGCAACGGCTTTACGCTTGAATCGCGACGCGATTTAAGCGTAAAGGCAAAGACCCTTGTTTGGCAACATAAATGAGCACCCACACCAGGGTGCTTTTTTTGTTATCAGCATCTCATTGGTTTTAAGACTTTTTCAAATTATATAAACTTATCTAATAGCCGCGGATTTTATGATATTTTGTAAAAATCGCGCCAACTATTGTTAAGAATGAGCAGGCTAAATAAACTTTTATTAGCTCAATTACATCAAAAATTCATACGAGAGAATTATCAGTTATACAATATCTATGGTAAACAAAGCAACAACCATCATTGTTGTGGCATGCCTTCTTAGCTTTTCAGCAAGGGTCTCGGCACGTCAGTGGACGCTGCACGAATGCATCAGTTATGCACTTGCCAACAACATCACGCTTCAAAAGAGCCGAGTAAGCAAAAATTCGGCCATTGAAGATTACAAGCAAAGCAAGGCCGCTCTGCTGCCGTCGCTTTCGGCCTCCACGTCGCAAAACATCTCCTACAACCCTTGGCCCGAGAAGGGGTCTTACACGGTGCAAGGGTCAAAGGTGCAAACCAACGTGGACAAGTTTTATTACAATGGCTCATACGGCATAAACGCCAACTGGACGGTGTGGAACGGCAACCAGAACCACAACAGGATAGCGCTCAACAAGCTCAGCGTGGAGCAAGCCGCACTCGACTCAGCCCAAACAGCCAACAGCCTGCAAGAGCAAATAGCCCAACTCTTCGTGCAAATACTGTATTCGAAAGAGGCGGTGAAGGTGAACGAGGCCACGCTTGAGACATCGAAGAAGACAGAGGACAGGGGAAAGGAGTTTTACAAAGTAGGCTCCCTGAGCAAGGCCGACCTGGCGCAGCTCACCGCGCAGAGGGCGCAAGACGAATACAGTGTGGTGCAAGCTCAAAGCTCGCTTGCCGAATACAAGCGTCAGCTGAAACAGCTCTTGCAGATAACCGACCAAGAAGAGTTTGACGTGAGCGCCGAGGAGCCCACCGACGCCATGGCGACAACCGCCATACCATCGGTGACCACGGTCTACGACTCTGCCCTGCAATACCGCCCGGAGATACAAAACGCCATGCTGGGCATCAAGAGCAGCGACGTGCAGCTCAAGATTGCCAAGGGGCAACGCATGCCCACGGTGGGAGTGTCGGCAAGCGTCAGCACAAACACCACTTCGATGAACAGCAACGCCTGGGCAAAGCAATTGAAGAGCAACCTCATTGGCGGGGCAGGATTCACGGTGAGCATCCCCATCCTCGACAACAGGCAGACAAAGACAGCCATCAACAAGGCCATCCTCTCAAAGCAGAGCTACCAACTCGACTTGAAAGACAAGCAGACGCAGCTCTACTCCACCATAGAGAACTATTGGCTCCAGGCCAACAACAACCAAGAGCAATACAAGAGCGCGAAGGTGAACACCGAAAGCGCGCAGGAGAGCTATGACCTCTTGCAAGAGCAGTTTAAGCAAAACCTCAAGAACGTCATTGAGCTGATGAACGGCAAGGACAAGCTCCTCCAGGCAAAGCAGAGCGAGCTGCAGGCCAAGTACATGGCCATACTCAACATCAACTTGCTCAACTTCTACAAGGACGGCACGATGAAATAAGCATTTTACATTACAGAATAAATACAAACTCATGAAAATGAAGAAAATAAGCAGCGTTTGGATAATCGTGGGCGTGGTCGTCGCCATAGCGGTGATAGCTTGGCTACTATCCGGCAACAAGAAGGACACGACCATCAACTTCACCACCGAGACCGTCGGCCTTACCAACATCGAGAACAGCGTGACCGCCACGGGCACGATAGAGGCCGTGAAGACCGTCACCGTGGGTACCCAGGTATCGGGAATCATCGACAAACTCTACGTGGATTACAACAGCGTGGTGAAGAAGGGACAGGTCATAGCCGAGCTTGACAGGCAGAACCTGCAAAGCCAGCTCAACTCGTCGAAAGCCCAACTCTCACAGGCGCAAGCCAACCTCCTGAGCGCGCAGAGCGACCTGGCCTACCAGAAAGCCAACTACCAGCGCAACAAGACCCTGTACAACAAGGGGCTCATCTCCGCCAACGAATATGAGCAAGCCCGCCTGAGCTGGCAAACGGCAAGCGCCACCGTGGCAGAGCGACGCGATGCCGTGGCTGCCGCAAGGGAAGAGGTGAGCCGCGCGCAGACCAACCTCAGCTATGCCGTCATCACCTCGCCGATAGACGGTGTGGTAATCTCGAAGAGCGTGGAGGAAGGACAGACCGTGGCGGCAAGCTATGCCACGCCAGAGCTGTTCACCATAGCCAAGGACTTGAAAGACATGCGCGTCATCGCCAACGTGGACGAGGCCGACATAGGCGGCGTCAGAGTGGGACAAAGGGTGACGTTCACGGTAGACGCCTACCCCAACGACACGTTTGAGGGTGCCGTGACGCAGGTGCGCCAAGAGGCCACCACGACAAACAACGTCGTGACATACGAGGTGGTAATCAGCGCGCCAAACCAAGACCTGAAACTGAAGCCAGGCCTCACGGCAAACGTGAACATCTACACAGAAGAGATAAAGAACGTATTGAGCGTCCCTTCAAAGGCCTTGCGCTATACGCCTGAAAAAGAGACTGTTGGCGGAAGGAAGATTCAAGACATCGCCAACGCCAAGAACAAGGTCTGGACACTTGAGGGCAACACGCTCGTGGCTCACAAGGTGACGATAGGCTCCACCGACGGCGTTCACACGCAAATACTCGGCGGCATAAAGAGAGGCGCGAAAGTCATCACAGGCATAGCCACGCCAGAGGCCGACGACCAAGACGACAACGCTGACGACGGCACGCAAAGCCCATTCGCTCCCGGACCACGAGGAGGCAAAAAGAAGTAAGCGTATGGACACAGACAAAAAAGTAGTAATAGAGCTGCAAGACATCAAGCGCGAGTTCAAGGTTGGCGACGAGACCGTGCACGCCTTGCGCGGAGTCTCTTTCAAGATTTACGAGGGAGAGTTCGTCACCATCATGGGCAAGTCGGGCTCGGGCAAGTCGACGCTCCTCAACCAGCTTGGTTGTCTTGACACGCCCACCAGTGGCGAGTATTACCTCGACGGCGTGCCCGTGAGGGAGATGTCGCGCTCGCAAAGGGCTGTGCTCCGCAACCGCAAGATAGGCTTCATCTTCCAGAACTATAACCTCTTGCCAAAGACCTCAGCTGTGGAAAACGTGGAGTTGCCGCTGATGTACAACCCCGACGTGTCTGCCGCCGAACGTCACAAGCGCGCGATAGAGGCACTGAAGGCCGTAGGGCTCGGCGACAGGCTTTACCACAAGTCGAACCAGATGTCTGGTGGACAGATGCAACGTGTGGCCATAGCTCGCGCCCTCGTGAACGACCCTGCCGTCATACTTGCCGACGAGGCGACGGGTAACCTCGACACGCGAACGAGCTTCCAGATTCTCGTGCTCTTCCAGAAGCTGTACGCGCAAGGACACACCATCATCTTCGTCACCCACAACCCCGACATAGCCAACTACTCGTCGAGGAACATCGAGATAAGGGACGGAAGGGTTATCAGCGATGAATATAACGACAACATCAAGGATGCGGCCAAGGCCCTCGCGGAACTGCCGGCAAACACCGATGAGTAAAACAATGATGACAAAATGAACTATACCAACTTATTCAAGATAGCCCTGCGCGCCATTGGCGCCAACAAGATGCGGTCGTTCTTGACAGCGCTTGGCATCATCATCGGCGTGGCGTCGGTCATCACGATGCTCGCCATTGGCCAAGGCTCAAAGCGCAGCATACAGGCCAACATAGCCGAGATGGGCTCCAACATGATAATGATTCATCCGGGTCAGGACATGCGCGGAGGCGTCAGGCAAGACGCGTCGTCGATGGAGACACTGAAACTCACCGACTACCAATCGTTGAAAGACGAGTGCAACTACATCAAGGGCATATCGCCCGTGGTGAGCAGCTCGGGCCAATTCATCTACGGCAACAACAACACGCAATCGACCATCTATGGCGTTAACACCGAGTATCTCGACATAAGACAGCTGAGCGTGTCGAACGGCGACTGCTTCACCGACCAAGACATCAAGGCCAACGCCAAGGTGTGCGTGCTCGGACAAACAGTGGTCGATTACCTTTTCCCAAACGGAGGAGACCCCGTGGGAAAGGTCGTAAGGTTCAACTCCACGCCTTTCCGCGTGGTAGGCGTATTGAAGAAGAAGGGCTACAACTCCATGGGCATGGACCAGGACAACCTCGTGCTCGCGCCGTATACCACGGTGATGAAACGCATTCTCGCGCAGACGTATCTTTCTGAGATTCAAGCCTCCGCCATAACCGAGGGTGTGACACAAAAGGCCGTGGACGAGATGACTTCCATCTTGCGACGCAACCACAAGTTGAAGGAAGCCACCGACACCCAGGAGGCAGACGATGACGACTTCAACATACGCTCGCAGGAAGAGCTGTCCACGATGATGAACTCCACCACCAACATGCTGACCATACTGCTCGGCTGCGTGGCAGGCATCTCGCTCGTGGTCGGCGGCATCGGCATCATGAACATCATGTATGTGAGCGTCACGGAGCGCACACGCGAGATTGGATTGCGCATGAGCGTTGGCGCGCGCAGCGTCGACATCCTCAACCAATTCCTCATAGAGGCCATCATGATGTCGGTTACAGGCGGCATCATCGGCATAATAATAGGTGTCGGAGCAAGCTATGCCGTGAAGATGGTGGCGGGATGGCCTATCTACATCGAGCCATGGACCATACTCATGTCGTTTGCGGTGTGCACGTTCACCGGCGTGTTCTTCGGATGGTACCCAGCCAAGAAAGCCGCCATGCTCGACCCGATAGAAGCAATAAGATATGAATGATTTGCTTATGCTTGCGCTTGCATAAACAAAGTTAAAAAATACAAAAGCGCGCCTTGTAATGTCTTATTTCTTTATCTTTGCAAAAAATAAAAGTAATCAAAAAAGCAAACTAAAGAAATGAGACATTTCAAGTTTATTACCCTTTCAACAGTTGCCGCATTGATGTTAGCGGCATGTGGCACCACATCCACGGTGCCAATCACCGGTCGCAAGCATACCCTGCTTGTATCAGACTCTGAGGTGTTGAGCCTGAGCAATAAGCAATACTCAGACTTCATGAAGACGGCCAAGGTTTCCACCAACGCCCAAAACACTGCCATGGTGAAGCGCGTGGGACAACGCTTGGCAACAGCCGTGGAGACATACTTGAAGAACAACGGCCTTTCTTCGGAAATAAAGAACTTCTCTTGGGAGTTTAACCTCGTGCAAAACTCAGAGGCAAACGCCTTCTGCATGCCTGGCGGCAAGATTGTAGTCTACGAGGGACTTCTGCCCATCACCCAGAACGAGGCTTCTTTGGCCATCGTCCTTGGCCACGAGATTGCACACGCCGTGGCAAAGCACTCGGCAGAGCAGATGTCGAAGAAGATCCGCCAGCAGTATGGCACACAGATTGGCGGAGCACTGCTCGGACAGGTTGTCGGCAGCGACGCGGCGTCAATAGCCACACAAGTGGCACAGACAGGCTTCAACCTCGCCAACTTGAAATACAGCCGTGAGGACGAGAGCGAGGCAGACCACATGGGACTGATTTTCGCGGCTATGGCAGGCTACGACCCTGAGGTAGCCATTCCCTTCTGGCAGCGCATGTCGTCGGGCAACAGCAAGCAAAGCGACTTCCTCTCCGACCACCCTTCTGACGCAAAGCGCATAGCCGCGTTGCAGGCGGAAATGCCCGAGGCCTTGAAATATTACCAGGCATCTGGTTATGCAAAGACCACGCAGACAACGGCAAAGAAGACAACGACAACGAAAAAGACTACAACAAAAAAGTCAACTTCCACAAGGCGCAGAAAATAACGCGCTCTCACGTAAGTTGACCATCCACACGACAAACCACAAAACATCAGCCTATGCTCGAATATCTCTCATCCAACCTCTGGCTTGTATGGACATTGGTGTGCGTTTTCGCCTTGATACTCGAGGTCACGTCTGGCACTTTCTACCTGATGTGCTTCGCCTTGGGCGCGGCGTGCTCCATCATAGCCTCGCTTCTGACCTCTGCCCTTTGGGTTCAGGTCTTGGTATTCGTCATAGGCTCAGCGCTTTGCGTGTTTGGCGTGCGTCCGTTCGCGGTGAAGTATCTTCACCCACATCATGACGATCGCCCGAGCAATGCCGATGCACTCATCGGCCGCACGGGCATCGTGATTGAACCTATCGAACCCGACAAACCCGGCTACGTGAAAGTGGACGGAGACGAATGGAAAGCCACGGCAGATGCCGGAGCAACCATAGAAAAGGGAAGACAAGTAAAGATAGTGTCGCGCGACAGCATAATAGTGAAAGTCGTCGAGGAATGACAAGGCACGCAATCATCAGACACTCAATCCTATAAACCAACTATAATTTACCAACGCTTAAATCTTTATTACCATGATTGGATTCTACGTATTAATAGCACTTGTGGTGCTGGCGCTCTTCTTCGCCAAGATGGCAATCGTCATAATTCCACAAAGCGAGACGCGCATCATCGAAAGATTAGGGAAATACTACGCCACGCTCAAACCAGGAATAAACGTCATCATACCTTTCATAGACAGGGCCAAGATTATCGTCACTTACCAACGTGGCCGCTACAATTACAGCACCCACATTGACCTGAGGGAACAAGTGTACGATTTCGACAAGCAGAATGTCATAACGAAGGATAACATCCAGATGCAAATCAACGCCTTGCTCTACTTCCAAATCGTTGACCCGTTCAAGGCGGTTTATGAAATCAATAATCTCCCAAACGCCATTGAGAAGCTGACGCAAACCACACTGAGAAACATCATTGGCGAGATGGAACTTGACCAGACCCTTACCTCGCGCGACATCATCAACACCAAGCTGCGCGGCGTGCTCGACGATGCCACCAACAAATGGGGAATAAAGGTGAACCGTGTGGAGCTGCAAGACATCACTCCCCCACAAAGCGTGCTGCAAGCCATGGAGAAGCAAATGCAGGCAGAACGCGACAAGCGTGCCACCATCCTCACCTCGGAGGGTCAGAAACAAGCACAGATTCTAAAGTCGGAAGGTGAGAAGGCCGCCACAATCAACCGCGCTGAAGCCGACAAGCAGCAAGCCATCCTCAGGGCGGAAGGCGAAGCCACGGCTCGCATACGCAAGGCTGAGGCAGAGGCAGCCGCTATAGAAAAAGTGACGCAAGCCGTGGGACAGACCACTAACCCAGCCAACTACCTGCTTGCGAAAAACTATATTCAAATGTTGCAGCAAGTCGCGGCTGGCGACAAGTCGAAGACCGTGTTCCTGCCTTACGAGGCAAGCAACCTCATGGGAAGTCTCGGAGGAATAAAGGAACTATTCAAATAATTGAATTTAATTTCAATATCAATCATGCATTGTAACTTGTGCATTGTATGCGGCGCGCGCCCTAATTTCATCAAGGTGGCGCCGCTTATCAGGACTATCAACGCGAGCGCCTCTAATCATGAGGTCTCTTTTCAGCTCGTATACACTGGCGCAGAAGACGACCCAACGATAGACCAGACCCTTTTTGCCGATTTGAGCATACCTCATCCCGACTCATATCTTGGAGTGACGGCGACAAACCTAAGCGAGATAACGGGGCAAACGATGCAACGGTTTGAGCTTTATCTTCAAGCACACCCAACCGACACCGTGGTGGTGGTCGATGACCTCGCCTCGACAATGGCTGTGGCGATAGTGACGAAAAAGCATGGCATAAGGCTCGCGCATATCGCAGCCGGCACGAGATCGTTTGACATAAACATGCCAAAGGAAGTGAACCGGCTTGTCATCGACGGCCTGTCGGACATTCTCTTCACGGCTGGCGCAAGCAACAACTCAATAGCCAACCGAGAAGGAGCCGAACTGTCAAAAGTATATATGGTGGGAAACATTCTCATCGACAACCTGCGATTCATACACGACAAGCTTAAAAAGCCGGCAATAGCGGACGAACAGAAATTGAACGGCAACGACTATCTCGTGTTCACGCTCAATCGCAAAGCCTTGATAGCCAACATTGACAACCTTAGGAAAATGGTGAAAGCGGCCATTGACAACGCCAATGGGACTCCAATAATCGCGCCATTGAGAGACAACGCGGCAAAAGCCATACAGAAATGCATCCAGGGCTTAGGCTCTCCGTGTTTCCATATCGTAGAGCCTCTCCCCTACTTGGAATTTGCATGGCTCACCGAAAACGCCAAAGGCATCATCACCGACTCGGGCAACGTGGCAGAAGAGGCAACGTTCAATCACGTGCCTTGCATCACCCTTAACAGTTATACCGAGCATATTGAGACAGTGCGCGTGGGTACGAACGTACTGGTCGGAGAAGACGCCAACACGCTGGGAAAAGCCGTCGCCGACATCATGGATGGCAAATGGAAGAAAGGTGAGCTCCCTGAAAGATGGGACGGAAGAACAGCCACACGAATGCTGAGCATTCTTCTTACACCGTTATCTCACCGGCTATCGACTGGCACATCAAGCCACGAATGACGTTGGAATCAGAATACAGTCCCTGAAGAAACATCAGTTTCGTGATGGCAGACTCCACGGTGCCATCGAAGCCCGACACCACGCCAATGTCCTTGAGTTGGTAGCCAGTGTCGTAACGATCCATGACCACGCTTCCGGCGACACACTGGCTAATGTTCACAATCACCACTCCCCTTTGAGCGGCTTGCCGCAACAAGGGCATCAGCCAAGAGTTGTGCGGAGCGTTGCCGCTGCCGAATGTTCTGACGACCATGCCACGAAGCGAACTGGCGTTGAGCACGTTGCGGAATATGCGCTCTTGTATGCCTGGGAATATGCTAAACACCATGACATTCTCGTCCATGGCATAATGCGGTATCATGCGTTTTGAGAAATCAGGCTTGAGGATATGATGGTCATGAAAAGAAAAATTCACGCCCGCGTCACACAGATGCGGATAATTGAAACTGTCGAAGGCGAAAAAGCCTTCGGCATTTATTTTCGTGGACCTGTTGCCTCGCAGCAGTCTGCCACTGAAATATATGCATACCTCAGGCACCCTGGCGTGGCCGTCCTTGTCTTTCAGCGCAGCCAACTCAATGCTCGTAATTAGGTTCTCCTTGCCGTCGGTCCTCAACTGTCCGATTGGAAGTTGAGACCCCGTGAGAATCACTGGCTTGGTGAGGTTCTCCAACATGAACGACAAAGCCGACGCCGTGTAAGCCATGGTGTCGGTACCATGCAATATCACGAAGCCATCATACTGGTCGTAATTGCGCGAAATGATCCTGACCAGTTGCGCCCAGTTTTTCGGTTTCATGTCGCTTGAGTCAATAGGTGGCGTGAACTGATACACGTCCACATTGGTGCGGATAAGGTTGAACTCAGGCATCGAGTCCTCAAGGTGGTTGAAGTCGAGAGGTTCCAACGCGCCAGTCTGTGGGTTTTGCCCCATTCCGATAGTTCCACCGGTATAAATCAGCAATACTTTATTCATCACCAAAGCTATCTTTTTTTGTTATAATAACTGTATTGATTAACACGCCTGTATTTGTTGGCCTCAGCTAATAGAATGCCTATCTTTTCCTTCTTGGCCTCGTCCAACTTGTTCTTATTAAACAGCTTCCGGTTATATTTAAGCCAATTGACCAAGTGCTTATCCCCAACATGATATTTGGAAGGTCTGCGCTTGTGCTCCTTGAGAAAGGACATATATTCATGCCACTTCAACAACCAAATCTCATCGAATGTCATGCGTGAAAATCTATTATAAATTATCAACAATCCATTGTCAAATCTTTTACAATTGCAAAATTACTTATTTTTTATACCATTCATAATATTTCAAGAAATTATTTTTAAGCTAATGCTTTATACTTTGGAAAATAAGTCTTACCTTTGCACTAATAAAGCATTCATTATTCTTAAAAATGAAGAAAATCCTCTTTATCCCGATTTTGTGTGCCATACTTCTCGCTTTGGGAAGCTGTTCAAGCATGCGTCATTACACTTATTTTCAAAACATTGACACATTAGACTTGTCTCCGTCAAAGGGTCTTCCCGTGACAAGGATAATGCCAAACGATGAGCTTTCCATCATCGTCAAGACTACCAACCCTGAAGCATCACAGCCATTCAACCTTTTCTCGGGCAACGACGCTAACAATTCCACCACCAACAACATTCGTGGATACCTCGTTGACAATGAGGGTTGCATCAACTTCCCTGTCTTGGGAAGGATTCACGTGAGCGGACTTTCCAACTCAGAAATAGAAGACACCATTTCCAACAGGCTCAAGCCTTATCTCGCACGCTCGGAAAAGCCAGTCGTCATTTGCAGGCTTAGGAGCTTCCACGTCACGATGATAGGAGAGCTCGGGTCGAAGGTCATAGAAGTGCCAGACGAGAAAATCAATATCGTACAGGCTTTGGCGCAAGCGGGCGACATATCAATGTATGGTAAGCGCACTAACGTGCTGTTGGTGCGTGAGGACTCCACGGGCGAGAAGCACACACATCGTTTCAACATGAACGACGCGAGGATATTCAATGACCCATACTATTATCTTAAGCAAAACGACATTGTCTACGTGCAACCTACCAAGCAGAAGACCGTGCAGTCTTCCACTGGTCAGTGGACAACGCTTTGGGTCACTATCTTAGGTTGGGCTACTACAGTAGCATCGCTGGTATTGACCATCTTGAAATAAACACATAACAAGTATTCATATTAATAAATGGAAAACAATATCCATGAGGATTGCGGCGTTGCCTTGATACGCCTCTTGAAGCCCCTCAGCTATTACCAAAAGAAATATGGCACATGGAAGTGGGGACTCGGCAAGCTCTATCTGATGATGGAGAAAGAGCACAACCGCGGTCAAGAAGGCGCTGGCATCGCCTCAGTAAAGCTCAACACCAAACCTGGACATGAATACATGTTCAGGGAAAGGGCCGAAGGCGCCAACGCCATCACTGAGATATTCGGTGCGGCGAACCGGCAAATCAAGCAAGTGATGAAAGAGGAAGACGTGGACACTGAGGCCTACGATGAACTTCCTTTTGCCGGTGAGCTTTACATGGGTCACTTGCGCTATTCCACGACAGGTAAGAGTGGCGTGAAGTATGTGCATCCTTTCTTGAGAAGAAACAACTGGAAGGCGAAAAACCTTTGCATCTGCGGCAATTTCAACATGACGAATGTTGAGGACGTGTTCAAGACTCTCACCAAGCAAGGACAATGCCCACGCATATACAGTGACACCTACATCACGCTTGAACTCATGGGGCACAGGTTGGACCGTGAGGTGGAGCGCAATTTCGTTGAGGCGCAAAATCAAGGATTACAAGATACCGACATAACAGATTACATCGACAGCCATGTGCGCATGGAAAACGTACTCAAGACCACGATGAATCATTTTGACGGTGGATATGTAATGTGCGGTATCACCGGAAGTGGCGAGATGTTTGCGATGAGAGACACTCATGGCATTCGTCCCGCTTTTTGGTATAAAAACGATGAGATAGTGGCCGTGGCATCGGAGAGACCTGTACTCCAGACAACCTTTGACCTGGAATACGACGAGATACACGAACTCACGCCGGGTGCCGCCCTCATCGTGAGAAACGATGGCAACACCACGGAGCAGCAAATCCTCAAGGAAGAAGAAAACTACAAGTGTTCATTTGAGCATATTTACTTCTCGCGCGGCTCCGACATGGACATCTACCGTGAGCGCAAAAAACTTGGAGAGCAATTGACCCCGAAAGTGCTCAAGGCCATTGACAACGACACAGAGCACACGGTTATCTCATTCATACCAAACACCGCCGAAGTGGCTTATTACGGTTTGCTCGACGGCTTCAAGGAGTACCAACGAGAGCAAGACATCAACGACATCATGGCTTTGGACCACAAGCCCACTCGCGAGGAGCTTAAAGCCATGCTCAATCGCAATGTCAGGTCAGAGAAAGTGGCTTGGAAAGACATCAAGCTTCGCACGTTCATCACGGAAGGCACGGCACGCAACGACCTCGCCGCTCATGTTTACGACATCACATACGGTTCCATTGAGCCATACAAGGACAATCTCGTGATCATAGACGACAGCATCGTGCGTGGCACCACGCTGAAAGAGAGCATCCTTCACATTCTTGACAGGCTTCACCCAAAGAAAATAGTCATCGTCAGTTCTGCCCCACAGATTCGCTACCCCGACTACTACGGCATCGACATGCCAAGACTTGAGGAGTTTTGCGTATTCCGCGCCACGATAGCGCTTATCCACGACCGCGGCATGGAGCATCTCATACACGACACTTACAAGGCTTGCAAGGCTGAGCTCGACAAGCCGACAAGCGAGATGGTGAACCATGTCCGCGACATTTACCAGCCATTCACCGTAGAGGAGATAAACAAGAAAATCGTGGAAATGCTTAAACCTGAAGACATGACGACACCAGTGGACATTGTCTACCAGTCGCTCGATGGTCTTCACAAAGCCATTCCCGACAACCGAGGCGATTGGTATTTCTCCGGATACTACCCCACTCCTGGCGGAAACAAGATGTGCATTAAGGCATTCATCAATTATTATGAGAATGTTTATGGTTGCACGAATTTAGGCATATAAAACAACAACAGATGAAAAATGTTACTTTGATATTATCTGACGGCACAAAGTTTCATGGCCGCTCTTTCGGTTACGATGCGCCCGTAGCTGGCGAGGTTGTCTTCAACACCGCCATGATGGGTTATCCAGAATCATTGACCGACCCTTCTTATGCCGGGCAAATCCTTACGTTCACCTATCCTCTGATAGGCAACTATGGCGTGCCTCCATTCACATTTGAGAAAAACGGTCTGCCCACATTCATGGAAAGCGACAAGATTTATGTCGCAGCCATGATTTGCTCCGACTACAGCGAACAATACAGCCACTGGAATGGTGTGGAGACACTTGCCTCATGGCTTCAGCGCGAGCACATACCTGGAATCACGGGCATCGACACGAGACAGCTGACCAAGGTGTTGCGTGAGCATGGTGTCATGATGGGATCCATAGTATTCGATGACGACCCCGACAACGTGCCACATGCCGACTACTCTGGTGTTAACTTTGTCGACAAGGTGTCGTGCAAGGACATCATCCGCTACAATGAGGGAGCTGGAAAGAAAGTGGTGCTTGTAGACTGTGGCGTAAAGGCAAACATCATTCGCTGCCTTATCAATCGCGGTGTGGAAGTCATCCGCGTGCCATGGAACTACGACTACACAGACATGGAATTTGATGGCCTCTTCCTTGCCAACGGTCCTGGCGACCCTGACACCTGCCAAGACGCCGTGGATGTGTTGAAGAAACAGTTGAGCATGAGCCGAAAGCCTATATGTGGCATCTGCATGGGCAACCAGCTGCTCGGCAAGGCCGCTGGAGCATCCATCTACAAGCTCAAATACGGCCATCGTTCCCACAACCAGCCTGTGCGCCTCGTCGGGACCGACCATTGCTATATAACCTCACAGAACCATGGCTACGCTGTCGATGCTTCGACCTTAGGCTCCGATTGGGAAGAGCTTTTCGTAAACATGAACGATGGATCAAACGAGGGAATACGCCACAAGACGAATCCTTGGTTCTCATCTCAGTTCCATCCCGAGGCTTGCTCTGGCCCAGTGGATACCGAGTTCATGTTTGACAAATTCATAGAAACTTTGAAAGACTGATACAATGAAAAATCAAAATATCAAGAAGGTTCTTCTGTTAGGTTCTGGCGCACTGAAAATTGGTGAGGCTGGCGAGTTTGATTACTCTGGTTCCCAAGCACTAAAAGCACTGCGCGAGGAGGGCATTCAAACGGTACTCATCAATCCTAACATTGCCACCGTGCAGACCTCGGAAGGCGTGGCCGACCAAATCTACTTCCTTCCTGTACAACCATATTTCGTGGAGCGCGTCATTGCCAAGGAGCGTCCAGACGGCATTCTGCTTTCTTTCGGCGGACAGACCGCGCTCAACTGCGGTGTGGAGCTCGAGGAAAGTGGTGTCTTGGAGAAATACAACGTTCAAGTGCTCGGCACGCCAGTGAGCGCAATCATGAACACAGAGGATCGTGAGCGCTTCGTGGAGAAACTTGACGAGATTAATATCAATACCATCAAGAGCGAGGCTTGTGAAGATATGAGCCAAGCTCTCAAGGCTGCCAAGGACTTGGGCTATCCTGTCATCATACGTGCCGCTTACGCTCTCGGAGGACTCGGCTCCGGCTTTGCCAACAACGATGATGAGCTGCGCAAGATATGTGAGAAGGCATTTTCCTTCTCCCCACAGGTCCTTGTAGAAAAGAGCCTTAAAGG
The DNA here is from genome assembly GCA_036751585.1 of Prevotella sp. Lineage (GTDB taxonomy): Bacteria > Bacteroidota > Bacteroidia > Bacteroidales > Bacteroidaceae > Prevotella. The sequence continues at coordinate 22,514 of DAIOUH010000014.1, forward strand.
CTGGAAGGAAATAGAATATGAGGTGGTGCGCGACCGTTACGATAACTGCATCACGGTGTGCAACATGGAGAATTTCGACCCTCTGGGCATCCACACGGGTGAGAGTATCGTCATCGCGCCGTCGCAAACACTCACAAACTCAGAATACCACAAACTGCGTGCGCTGTCAATCAAGATTGTGCGTCATATCGGCATCATAGGCGAATGTAATGTTCAGTACGCCTTCGACCCGAACTCTGAGGACTACCGTGTCATCGAGGTCAACGCGCGCCTCTCTCGTTCATCAGCCCTTGCATCCAAGGCGACAGGTTATCCTCTTGCCTTTGTCGCGGCAAAACTCGGATTGGGTTATGGACTCTTCGAATTGAAGAACTCTGTCACGAAAACCACGTCAGCGTTCTTCGAGCCCGCACTCGACTACGTGGTCTGCAAGATTCCACGTTGGGACCTCAGCAAGTTCCGTGGCGTGGACAAGGAATTAGGCTCCAGCATGAAGTCGGTCGGTGAGGTGATGGCTATCGGCCGCAACTTCGAGGAAGCCATACAGAAAGGTCTCCGAATGATTGGTCAAGGCATGCACGGCTTCGTAGAGAACAAGGAACTTGAGATTCCAGACATCGACAAGTCGCTCCGCGAGCCGACCGACAAGCGTGTGTTCGTCATATCAAAAGCCATGCACAAAGGCTACTCCGTGGACGAGATTCACGACCTTACCAAGATTGACCGCTGGTTCCTCTATAAGCTCAAGCATATCATCGACATCGACGAGCGCTTGAAGAAGTGCAATGTCAACACTCTCGACAAGTCATTGCTCCGTGAGGCCAAGATCTACGGCTTCACCGATTTCCAGATTGCCCGCGCCGTTGGCCTGGAAAAAGAAATTGGCAACATGCACAAGGCGACGCTCGTGATTCGCAGTCTCCGCAAAAACTACGGCATCTTGCCCGTGGTCAAGCAGATAGACACCCTTGCCGCGGAATATCCCGCGCAAACCAACTATCTATATGTCACCTACTCTGGCGTAAAGAGCGACATCGACTTCTCCAGCGACCACCGTTCGGTCATCGTCCTTGGCTCAGGGGCTTATCGCATAGGCTCTTCCGTTGAGTTCGACTGGTGTGGCGTGCAGGCCCTGCACACTATTCGCAAGCAGGGCTATCGCTCCATCATGATCAACTATAACCCCGAGACCGTGTCTACCGACTACGACATGTGCGACCGCCTCTATTTCGATGAGCTCACTTTCGAGCGTGTCATGGACATCATCGACATGGAGCAGCCTTATGGTGTCATAGTATCCACTGGCGGACAGATTCCAAACAACCTCGCCATGTATCTCGACGAGCAGAATGTCCCCATTCTCGGCACACAGGCCAAGGACATAGACAAAGCCGAGGATCGCGCCAAGTTCTCGCAGATGCTCAACGAGCTGGGCATCAACCAACCAGAATGGAGCGCGCTGAAGAGCATGGACGACATCGACGAATTTGTCGAGCGCGTGGGATTCCCTGTTCTCGTGCGTCCGTCTTACGTTCTCTCCGGAGCGGCAATGAACGTTTGCTCCAACGAGGATGAGCTCCACCGTTTCCTGCAACTTGCAGCCAACGTGAGCGAAGACCACCCTGTGGTTGTATCGAAATTTATTGAGCACGCCAAGGAGATCGACTTCGATGCCGTAGCACGCAACGGTGAGGTCATGGCATACGCGATCTCCGAGCACATCGAGTTCGCCGGTGTCCACTCGGGCGATGCCACTCTTCAGTTGCCGCCTCAAAAGCTGTATGTGGAGACGGTTCGCCGTATCAAGCGCGTCAGCCGCAAGATTGCCGCGGCGCTGCACATCAACGGCCCATTCAACATTCAGTTCATGGCACGTGAGAACGACATTCTTGTCATCGAGTGCAACCTCCGCAGCTCACGTTCTTTCCCATTCGTAAGCAAGGTGCTGAAGCTCAACTTCATTGAGCTTGCCACTAAGATAATGCTCGGCGTGCCTGTTGAGAAGCCAGCCAAGAGCCTCTTCGACCTCGATTACGTTGGCATCAAGGCTTCGCAATTCTCTTTCAACCGCTTGCAGAAGGCTGACCCTGTGCTTGGCGTGGACATGAGTTCCACTGGCGAGGTGGGCTGCTTGGGCGATGACACCAACCAGGCTCTGCTCAAGGCTGAGCTCGCCGTCGGACAGCGCATACCAAAGCACACGGTGCTGCTCTCAACTGGAGGCGCGAAACAGAAAGCTGAGATGCTCGATGCCGCCAAATGCCTTATGAATCATGGCTATGAGCTCTTCGCCACCCCGGGCACTTCACGTTACCTCACGGAGAACGGCGTAGCTAACACGCTCGTCTACTGGCCATCAGAGTCTGACAAGCAGCCGCAGGCCTTGCAAATGCTTCATGAGAAGAAGATTGACATGGTGGTCAACATACCTAAGGACCTCACGGCTGGCGAGTTGACCAATGGTTACAAGATTCGCCGTGCTGCAATCGACCTCAACGTGCCACTGATTACCAACAGCCGTCTCGCCTCCGCATTCATCAATGCCTTCACCACGTTGTCGCTCGACGACATCGACATCAAGGCTTGGGGTGAATATTGATTTAGACTTGTATGAATTGCTCGACCCTCAACGTATCGGGCAATAATTCAACAATAATTAAAGCCCATTGGCTGATTTAGCTAAGCTAAACGCCAATGGGCTTATTT
>DAIOUH010000014.1:25319-29996 GCA_036751585.1 Prevotella sp.
CATACCAGCGAAAAGGCGACGGCATTCAAGCCAAATGGCAATGACATTCAAGCGTAAAGGCAATGCGATTCAAGCCAAATGACGATGGCATTCAAGCGAAAGGCAAAAATCACAAAATCACGGTCATTTTATCACGATAAGGATTTATAACCTCCATAAAGCCTCCAAGCAAACAATTGCTGAGAGGAATATCTTTATAATTGGGGAAGAACATCTTTTATAATAGGGGGAAATTCCTTTTATAATAGGGAGAATTATTTTATAATAATGTACGCGCGAACATTATTATATATAGAGTAGCATGAGACTTATTGTATAGCATAACCACCCCTTTGGGGTGGCAAATCCTTATCGTGATAAAATGACCGTGATTTCGTGACTTTTTGCTGATTTTTTCCACACGAATTTCAATGATTTGCCGAGATGGAATATATTTGTCTCTATTGTCGTTAAGCCAAAATTATCTGATACCGCTTCGCAAGATTTGCCCTACCTTTGCTTTCTCACTGTCAAAATCGAAAAGACGGTAGATGTCTGCGGAATTTTGAGGATCCACTATTCGAGATGCCATAAACCTCAACGCTTTCATCCTGTCATCACTAAAAGTAAACAATCTCATCATGCGAGCAGTTTGGGCGCAAGTATACCAGCAACCAAGACTCGCCACCTCAATGAGGTCGAACTTCTCATTACTGAACGTGGCATTTCTCACCTTATTATATAGCTTGGAAAACGAGGCATCGTCAAGTGGGTAGGCATAGCCGCCGGATACGCCGACGTTGTATGCTGGCGGAGTTGGCAGGGGGACAGATGGTTGGGGGCTGTTGTTTTTATTCGCGTTATTTCCTCTGTTTCTATCAAACTCCTCTATGTAAGTATTCAGTCCCACGACCCTGCCGCTAAGGTCAAACATCACCGTGGTATGCTTAATGTCTCCCGTCAAAATGTTTTGACTCTCGTATTGCCACTTGTCACCAAAATCGTCAAAACTCGTCAACTTAGGATTGCCAAGAATGGCTGTCACCTCCTCTTTTGTCATTCCTCGCTCCACGGTCTTCCTTATTTTTGCCGATGCTTCCACACATACGGCAAACATCATTAAGCAAGAAAGTACAATGATTATCAAGTTTTTCCTCTTCATAAGCTGATATGTTTCTTAAATTGTTACCTGTTTGTTTTCAGCAGTAAGAGTTACACCGATATGCCATTACGCATCACTGTCTCATATAAAGGAGAAGGTTTACATTCCTCTATTAGCACTGGTTCTATTGAGGTGTCAACATCAAGTGTCGCTAACCAAAGCGCAGAAGTGGTACCCAACCAATCGCCATTGAGTTTAGGGACAATAACAGCAACGTCAATATCACTATCCTTATGAGCTTCATTTCTACTGCAAGAGCCATAAAGGTAAACCTTAGCATCGTGAACCAAAGGCTGTATAACTTCTTTGTAGCTACGTACAATCTTCAAAGCTGTTTCTCTATCCATAGTCAATAAGTTCTTGCCAATACTTTACCTTGTCAATGGCCATAACATATCTCTTTTAGTTTCCGCAAAGCTACGAAGATTATTTTGTTTTACCATATTTTTTCTCAAGAATATACGCAAGTTCAAACAATTATTTGTAATTTTACACCTGGATTAGGCTTCATGCCTTTTCCAAGACATTGTTGGTAAAAAAGCATTCGCTATTATTTCGCGTTCAGCCAAAAGCCTCGGAAACTTCTTGGAAATAACGTTACAGAAATAATTGTGATAAGGCATTCGGTATGGGGTGCCTTAGACAACTTATATAATAGTAATGCATCACGCATAGGCGTGGTGTGTTCTTATTAAGTTGTCTGAGGTTTCCATTCCGAGGCTGCCTCATAGCTGAACGCAATAAGGAGCATCACGCCCTTTTTGCGTCTTGGCGTGATTGATAGTTCGTGCTCGCAACCATATAACTATCAATCTTGTATTTATGGCAAACAAGAACCTTAATGCCGCAAAGGTAGCAAAGAAAGACGAGTTTTATACTCAGCTTTCAGACATCGAGCGCGAGCTTCAACATTATTGGAATCATTTCCGTGACAAAGTAGTGCTCTGCAATTGCGATGACCCTTACGAAAGCAATTTCTTCAAATATTTCGCCCTGCGATTTAACCAACTCGGATTGAAGAAGCTCATCTGCACTTGCTACAACGGCTCACCCGTGACAGGCAAGGAGTTATTGCTCCATTTCGACAACTCAGAAGACGACAACCCAAAAAAGATTGCCTATAAAGTGGAAATCACGGAAGTGAAGGATGAGAATGGAGATGGCGCGGTTGATTTGTCTGACATTCGCTATCTATTGAAAAACGACAAGAACGTCTTGTCGACATTGAAGACTGGCGACTTCCGCTCACAAGAGTGTATCGAACTGCTCAAAGAGGCGGATATTGTTGTAACCAATCCCCCATTCTCTTTGTTCCGCGAGTATATCGGGCAATTGATGAAGTATGGAAAGAAGTTTATTATTGTTGGACACCAGAATGCCATCACCTACAAAGAAGTTTTCCCATTGTTAAGAAACAATGAGGTTTGGCTTGGTTATGGATTCAAAGGTGCCGCCGCGCATTTTTATTCTCCTTATGACGACATAGCTTCTGCTGGCGACCATAAAGAGAATATGATTCGTGTCTCGGGAGTGAATTGGTTTACCAACTTAGAGATTCCCAAACGTAATGAAGAACTGGACTTAGTTTGCCGTTATTCGGAAGACGAATACCCAAAGTATGATAATTACAATGCAATAAATGTTGGCAGAACACAAGACATTCCTTGTGATTATGCTGGATTGATGGGTGTGCCAATAACATTTTTGGATAAATATAACCCAAATCAATTCGAAATAATTTGGCAAGCAAGTGGTAATACACGAGCCTCCGCTCCAAAAGATGTCTTGCAAGAAATGGGCTACCATTCAAATCCAGAAGACAGAGGTGGGTGTGGAGTCATTCATGGTAAACGTCAATATAGTAGAATTATAATCCGCAACAAACACCCACAAACATTATGATGACAATCAAGCAAATAGAAGTAACCGTAGGCAATATTACCAAGGGTTACATCAATAATGATGAACAAGGAGTTAGAGGATATGATGGGCAGCTTGACATTCGCCCACCATATCAGCGTGAGTTCATATATAACGACAAAGAACAACAAGCGGTGATAGCAACAGTATTGAACGGTTATCCGCTCAATGTGATGTATTGGGTGAAGAGAAGTGGTGACGCGGAATGCCCATACGAGGTGATGGATGGGCAGCAACGCACTTTATCACTCTGTCAGTATGTGACTGGCAAGTTTGCTGTTGACTTCAAATACTTTGAAAATCAACCTGCTGACATTCGGAAGAAAATTCTCGATTACAAGTTGACGGTATATGTTTGCGAGGGCGAGCAATCAGAAAAGTTGGAATGGTTCAAGACCATCAATATAGCTGGCAAGCCACTGAATGAGCAAGAAATCAGGAATGCCATTTACGCAGGTCCCTTCGTGAGTGATGCTAAAAAGCATTTTTCCAAGAGCAACTGTGGCGCATATCGTTTAGGCAAAGATTTGGTAAACGGCTCGCCTATCCGTCAAGACTTCTTTAAGGTGGCCTTGGAATGGATTGCTGATCATGAGACACGTAACGGAAAACCACAAAATGCTATCGGTTATATGTCTGCTCACCAACATGACTTGAATGCCATTCCATTGTGGACGTACTTCCAAAATGTCTTGAACTGGGCTATAGCCACCTTCAACATGAAGAAGTTCAAGAAAATCATGAAAGGTCTGGACTGGGCATTATTCTATGATAAATTTCACGAAAGCGCTCTCGATGTCAAAGCGATGGAAAATCAAGTCTCAGAACTATTGGGAGATGATGAAATCCAGAAGCCACAAGGCATCATACCATACGTGCTTACGGGCGATGAGCATTGTCTCGACCTCCGCACGTTCTCAGACAAGGTAAAACTTGCCGTTTGGGAAAAGCAACATCACAAGTGCGCCATTTGTGGCGAGGAGTTCGACTACTCATTCATGGAAGGTGACCACATAACGCCTTGGCGTGACGGAGGAAGAACCACCATCGACAACTGCCAAATGCTTTGTCGTGAGTGCAACCGACGGAAAGGCAGTAAATGAATCACTCCACTATCAGGGAATTTCCTTCGTGCTTGATGTTCACCTTCTCAAAATGGTTCATAAGCCGCACAATGTCATCCAAGGTCATGTTTTCCGTCAACTGAAGGTAGAGGCGTATGTGGCGAGCCGATTCATTATGATAAGACACCGACACGTTGAAATGACCGGCTATTGGAGTCAGGATGTCTTGGAGTTCGGCATTCTCATAGAGCAAAGGAAGCCTGTGCGTAGCCATGGTGTCCGCCGTAGCCGCTTGCTTGACAGTGGCAAGACTTGATGCTTGGCGCGCGGAATCACGCTGTTCCATTGCTTGCCGTGGCTTGGGAGAAGAGTCTTCTTGCCGATTGCGAGTCGCCAAACGAATGGCGGCAAAGGCAATGCCCGACACTATAAGTATCGCTACAACCGCAGCGGTCTTTCTCACTGGGAGCCAAAGAGATACGGCTTCACTCTTCACACTCCTCAGCTTCTCCCATTCCTCCGAAACCGATGGCATGGCCATGTCTTCCCGCG
>DAIOUH010000015.1:0-28988 GCA_036751585.1 Prevotella sp.
CAGGGCCCGCCCCTGCACGTCGGTTGAAAGACGGTATGCATAATAATATACAAATCGGGCAAACAAGGCTTAAATAGCGTTAAATATCCTTTACGCCTAAAAATAGATAATACATATATATTGCCATTACGTAAAAAGTTAGTAACTTTGCAACCCGAAAATGGTTTATTTTGCCTTGCCAGATGGAAGATGAGGCGAGAAAGAGCCATAACTCGTTGATTACAAACAAAATAATATATAATAAAAAATTACAATTATGCCTACTATTTCACAGTTAGTACGTAAAGGCAGGGGCGTTCTCGCAGACAAGAGCAAGTCTCCAGCATTGGACGGCTGCCCACAGCGCCGCGGCGTGTGTGTACGTGTGTACACCACAACCCCTAAAAAGCCTAACTCAGCAATGCGTAAGGTGGCTCGTGTCCGCCTGACAAACCAGAAGGAAGTCAACTCCTACATCCCAGGAGAGGGCCACAACCTTCAGGAGCACTCTATCGTGCTCGTGCGTGGCGGTCGTGTAAAGGACCTCCCAGGTGTGCGTTACCACATCGTTCGTGGCACGCTCGATACAGCCGGCGTCGCCAACCGCAACCAGCGCCGTTCCAAGTACGGTGCCAAGAAGCCAAAGGCTAAGAAATAATTTTCACACGCTATGAGCCGGGGGCCAGGGGTTATCACCCCTCGTGCCAAGGGCTCAAAGCCCGTAGCTGAAGAAGCGCGGGCGCAATTTCACGATTACTAATAAGTAATTTATCTTTTTGTTTTGCTGGAGAAGTTGAGACAGGTTGAGTAAATGTCCGGGCGAGGACGTTGAAGTCGCTTTATTGACAACCCCCATGCAGACTACACATTATTATATAAAATGAGAAAAGCAAAACCAAGAAAGCACGTGATCCTTCCCGATCCAGTGTTCAACGACCAGATGGTCTCAAAGTTCGTCAACCACTTGATGTACGACGGTAAGAAGAACGCTTCTTACACCATTTTCTACAAGTCACTCGACATCGTGAAGGCCAAGGCAGCCAACGAGGAGAAGTCTCCCCTCGAGATTTGGAAGCAGGCCCTCGCCAACATCACTCCGCAGGTGGAGGTGAAGAGCCGCCGTATCGGTGGCGCCACATTCCAGGTGCCTACAGAGATTCGCCCAGAGCGCAAGATGAGCGTGGCCATGAAGAACCTTATCTCTTTCGCCCGCAAGCGCGGCGGTCACACCATGGCCGACAAGCTCGCAGCCGAGATTCTCGACGCCTTCAACAACCAGGGTGGTGCCTTCAAGCGTAAGGAGGACATGCACCGCATGGCCGAGGCTAACCGTGCTTTCGCACACTTCCGTTTCTAATCGTTAAAGGATAAAAATCAAAAATGGCTAAACGCGATTTACATTTGACCCGTAACATCGGTATCATGGCCCACATCGATGCCGGTAAGACAACTACATCAGAGCGTATCCTGTTCTACACAGGTAAGACCCACAAGATTGGTGAGGTGCACGATGGAGCTGCCACAATGGACTGGATGGTGCAAGAGCAGGAGCGTGGTATCACTATCACGTCGGCTGCTACGACTTGCTATTGGAACTGGAACAACAACACATATAAGATCAACTTGATTGATACCCCGGGACACGTGGACTTCACCGCTGAGGTTGAGCGTTCACTCCGCGTGCTCGACGGCGCTATCGCCACTTACTCTGCAGCCGACGGCGTGCAGCCTCAGTCGGAGACAGTATGGCGCCAGGCCGACAAGTACAACGTGCCTCGTATCGGTTACGTGAACAAGATGGACCGCTCCGGCGCTGACTTCTTCGAGACAGTGCAGCAGATGAAGGACATCCTGGGCGCTAACCCTGTCGTCATCCAGATTCCTATCGGCGCTGAGGAGAACTTCAAGGGCGTCGTAGACCTCATCAAGATGAAGGCCATCCTTTGGCACGATGAGACCATGGGCGCTGAGTATGAGGTGGACGACATCCCCGCTGACCTCGTGGACGAGGCCAACGAGTGGCACGACAAGCTCCTTGAGAGCGCCGCTGACTTCAGCGACGACGTGATGGAGAAATACATGGACGATCCATCTACCATCACCGAGGACGAGATCATCGCCGCCGTGCGTAAGGGCACCGTTGAGATGAAGTGCTGCCCAATGCTCCTTGGCTCTTCTTACAAGAACAAGGGTGTGCAGCCTCTGCTCGACTATACCTGCGCATTCCTGCCCTCACCTGAGGACACCATCGCCATCAAGGGCACGAACCCCGAGACTGGCGAGGAGGAAGACCGTAAGCCTCTTGAGGAGGAGCCAACAGCAGCTCTCGCCTTCAAGATCGCTACCGATCCGTTCATGGGCCGTCTGGTATACTTCCGCGTTTACTCTGGTTCGGTCAAGGCTGGCTCTTATGTCTTCAACCCACGTTCTGGCAAGAAGGAGCGCATCAGCCGTCTGTTCCAGATGAACTCTCACCAGGAGATTCCTATGGAGAGCATCGACGCCGGTGACATCGGCGCAGGTGTAGGCTTCAAGGACATCCGCACCGGTGATACCCTCTGCGATGAGGAGAAGCCTATCGTGCTCGAGTCTATGTCGTTCCCTGATCCTGTGATCTCTATCGCCGTTGAGCCTAAGAGCCAGGCCGATGTCGCCAAGCTCGACAATGGTCTTGCCAAGCTCGCCGAGGAGGATCCTACGTTCACGGTGCACACCGATGAGCAGAGCGGTCAGACCATCATCTCAGGTATGGGTGAGCTTCACCTCGACATCATCATCGACCGTCTGAAGCGTGAGTTCAAGGTCGAGTGTAACGAGGGTAAGCCTCAGGTTAACTATAAGGAGGCTATCACCAAGACCGTGGAGAACCATCGTGAGGTCTACAAGAAGCAGACTGGTGGTCGCGGTAAGTTCGCTGACATCATCGTCACCGTTGGTCCTAAGGATGAGGACTACAAGGATGGCGACCTGCAGTTCGTCAACGAGGTGACTGGCGGTCACATTCCAAAGGAGTTCATTCCTTCAGTGCAGAAGGGCTTCCAGGACAGCATGAAGAATGGTGTGCTCGGTGGCTTCCCAATGACTGGCCTCAAGGTTACACTTACCGATGGTAGCTTCCACCCTGTGGACTCTGACCAGATTTCCTTCGAGCTCGCAGCTCACGCAGCGTTCAAGAACTGCTGCCAGAAGGCAGGCCCCGTGCTCATGGAGCCTATCATGAAGGTCGAGGTCGTGACTCCTGAGGAGAACATGGGTGACGTTATCGGTGACCTCAACAAGCGTCGTGGACTTGTCCAGGGCATGGACGAGGCTCGCTCTGGCGCTCGCATCGTGAAGGCCATGGTGCCTCTGGCAGAGATGTTCGGTTACGTGACAGCTCTCCGTACCATCACTTCAGGTCGTGCGACAAGCTCCATGGAGTATGATCACCACGCTCCTCTGTCAGCTTCATTGCAGGCTCAGGTGCTTGAGGACCTCAAGAAGTAAAAAGCAATAAGGTCGGGTGCTCGCTGAGCGAATGACTCTTTGGCGGCACCCCCCTTACACATTATATTATCACATTACAACACAATTATTACAATGAGTCAGAAGATTCGTATCAAGCTGAAAAGCTATGACCACCAGTTGGTCGACAAGTCGGCAGAGCAGATCGTAAAGGCTGTGCAGGCTACTGACGCTATCGTGAGCGGTCCAATTCCATTGCCTACTCACAAGCGCATCTTTACCGTCAACCGTTCAACCTTCGTCAACAAGAAGAGCCGCGAGCAGTTCCAACTCTGCACATACAAGCGCCTCATCGACATCTACAGCGCTACAAGCAAGACTGTGGACGCGTTGATGAAACTTGAGCTTCCCTCAGGCGTTGAGGTTGAGATCAAGGTCTAATCCGTCGCGATTACCACAATAAAAAGCGGAGAACCCGAAAGGGCTCTCCGCTTTTGTTTTCTCTGTATTGCTTTTTTGCCCTCACACGGGTATTTTGCTTCACACGGATATTTTGCTTCACACGGATTCAAAAGATTTTAATGATGTCGGCTTCGCCGATTACGCGTACCGTGTTTCTACCAACAGGAATGTCAAATTATCCTATGACGTGCAGGGGCGGGCCCTGTGCCCGTCCGCAACCCGAATGGCGCAACGCATAATAATTGGGTTTGTCGATGTGTCCACATTGGTTGCGGACGGGCACAGGGCCCGCCCCTGCAAGTCATACCGTGTGGATTAGAAGTATCCGTGTGGAGCGACCATTGACCTAAATCAATAAACATATTATAAAAAAGATAATAGGCAAGCGAGTAAAAGGGAAGTACGGAACAATTTACGTAACTTTGCAGCCAATATAATTAAGCAAAGTTTAGAAATGATGAAAATGAGATTGGCCGTTGGTGCAATGGCTGCGTTTATGACAAATGCCGTTATGGCCGGCGGTCTTCTGACCAATACCAACCAACACGTTGCCTTCCTTCGTATGTTGAGCCGCGAGGCTTCCATCGGAATAGATGGCGTCTACTACAACCCCGCAGGTGTGGCGTTCATGGAGAAGGGACACCACCTCGCCATCAACTGGCAGTTGGCATACCAAGACCGCACCATCAAGAACGATTACGCGCTCTTCACCAACAACGTCAACAACCCCACGACCCCACGCGATTTCAAGGGCAAGGCTTTCGCGCCTGTCATCCCTTCCTTCCAATATGCCTACAACACTGGCAAGTGGTCGTTCCAGTCAAATTTCGCCCTCGTCGGTGGCGGTGGCAAGTGCACGTTTGACAATGGCCTCGGCTCATTCGAGAAAATAGTTGCGGAGACCGCCCTTGGCGCTTGCCAGCTCGCCGGCGCCGTGGACCAAGTGGGCTACGGCGTGGGTCAGAAGATGGGCTTGCCCATCCCCCAGCAACTGTTCTCCTCCGACAATATGTTCGGCACGAAGGGCAGTTACAGCTACGACAGCTATATGCATGGCCGTCAGTATTATTTCGGTCTCTCAGCAGGTGCCGCTTATAAGTTCAACGACCACTTCAGCGCCTTTGCCGGCGTGCGTGGCGTATACGCCACCTGCAACTATTATGGCTACGTGCGCGACATCAAGGTTGGCAACATGCCCCTCTACCAGGTGCTTGACCCCACCAAGACCGATGCCGCCAACATCGAGCTCAGTTGCGACCAGAACGGCATAGGCTTCACGCCAATCATCGGCGTGGATTTCAAGGCGGGCCGCTGGAACTTCGCCGCCAAGTATGAGTTCAAAACCCGTATGCGCTTGAAGAATAAGTCGGTGAACCAGGCACCATCCATCGGCAACCTCGCCGACAACCTCCACGACGTGTACACCGAGAAGTTGCACGTGCCAGCCCAGGCAGCAGATGCCATCCTTGGCCACCAGGCTATCCAAGGCGCCATGGGACAGCTGAAGCAGCAGTTTGACACCAAGCTCAGCGGCGCCATCGGCGAGTATGCCGACGGCGCGAAGATAGCCGCCGACATACCAGCCTATCTCGCCTTGGGCGTGGGCTACAAGCCCGTGGACGCCCTCCGCGTGAACGTGGGCTTCCATTGGTTCGACGACAAAAACGCCACTTCTTACAACAACCGCAACAAGAAGCTCAACCGCGGCACGCTGGAATACAACGCCGGCGCCGAGTATGACATCAACAGCAAGCTCACCGTCAGCGCGGGCTGGCAGAAGACAAGCTATGGCTTGAGCGACGACTACATGGACGACAAGTCGTTTGTGGTGAGCAGCAACTCGGTGGGCTTCGGCGGCGTGTATCACATCAGCAAGAAGGTACACGTCAGCGCGGCATATTTCCACACGTTCTATGAGCACAAGAAGACGAGCGAGACTGTGACCTTGAGCGCTGACAAGAGCATCCGTTACGATTCCGACTACACTCGCAACAACAACGTGTTTGCCTTAGGCGTGGACTTCGACATATAAGAAAGCAGCCTACTCCGCGTTCTTCATGTCGCGGTATAATCCATCGACGATGCTGTCGGCCAGACTTATGTTTGGCACGATAATCTCGTCGCACTTCAAGTGCCCTGCCACCGTGAGGAATATCTCGCCGGCAGGCACTATTACGTCGGCGCGGTCGTCCTTGAGGTTGAAGCGCGCCTTGCGCTCCTCGATGGAGAGGCGCGAGAGCTGTTCGTAGATGTCGCGAAGCTGCGTCACCTTGAGTTTCATGTTGCTGTTCTTGTCCTTCACGAGCTTGAACAACTTGTTGATGTTGCCGCCAGAGCCAATGATGCGCGTGTCGGGAAACTCACGGGCGTAACTTTCGAGCATCGCCTTCATGTCGTTCCACTCCTCCATCCTGACGTTGCCGCTGAGCAGGCGCAGCGTGCCAATGTTGAACGAGTGGCTCTCGGCGAGTATGCCGTCGTGCAGCAGTGATATTTCCGTGCTGCCGCCACCCACGTCTACGTAAGCGAAGTTGCCCACGCCGCTCTCCGTGTTTTCCACGAGGTTGTTGCATAGCAGTTGCGCCTCGGCAGCCCCGGGTATTATCTCCAGGCCGATACCCGTTTTTTCCTTGATGCGCTCCATGACCTTCTTGCCGTTCTCGGCGTCGCGCATGGCCGACGTGGCGCAGGCGCGAAACGCCTTGACATCGTAGAGGAGCATGAACTGCTTGAATCCCTTCATCATGTGGAGCATCATCTCCGCGCGCCGCTTGGAAATCTTGCCAAGCGTGAACACGTCCTTGCCCAAACGCAGGGGCACGCGTATGAACATCAGTTTGCGTATGCGCTCAAACTCTGGCGCGCTGTCATCGAACCGCTTGATTAGTAGTCTGGCGCCGTTGGATCCTATGTCCACGGCGGCTAATGTGGTTGGTTTCATGTGTCTGAAAGTTTTAGTGTTTTTGTCGCCTTTCCCATGTCGCGCTATTGCTGGTGGTAAGCCTTGAAGAGCTCCTCTTGCGACCTGAACGGCGTGCCGCCCTCCGTGACGGGTTGAATCTCGTTGGTACCCTTCCCGTCGACGACGCGGCCGTTAGTGGTGTCGCGCAAGCCGTATTCCACCGTGCGCAGCAAGTCGCGCTTCATGTCTTCGTCGTAGACCGGTGTCATCACCTCGATACGGTTTATCAGATTGCGCGGCATCCAGTCGGCGGAGCCGATGAAATATCGCGGCTTGCCATTGTTGCAGAATATGAGTATGCGCGAGTGTTCCAGGTAACGGTCGATGATGCCAATGGCCTTCACGTTGTCGCTCACGCCAGGCACCCCCGGCACGAGCGAGCAGTTGCCACGAATCACGATGTCCACCTTGACGCCCGCCTGTGACGCCGCGTAGATCTTGTTCACCATGTCATGGTCGGTGATATGGTTTATCTTTATCTTCACCCAAGCCTCCTTGCCCTCCTTGGCGCTTTTTATCTCGTTGTCGAAGAGACGGAGCAGCCGCGTCTTCATGGAGTTAGGCGACACCATGAGTTCCGAGAACCTCACTTGCGAGAACGGGCGGTCGATGAAGTCGAAGACCTTTGCCACCTCTTTCACTATGCGTTGCCGCGCCGTCATCATGAGGTAGTCGGTATACACCTTGGCGTTACCCTCGTGGAAGTTTCCCGTGCCTATGCAGGCAATGTCGCCCTTGGTGGTCGTGATAAGGCATAGCTTGGAGTGGATCTTCAGTCCCTCGACCCCGAAGATGACGTTGATGCCCTCCTCCTGCATGCGTTTGCTCCACTTGATGTTGCTCTCCTCGTCGAAACGCGCCAGGAGCTCCACCACCGCCGTGACCTTCTTGCCGTTGCGCGCGGCGCAGATGAGCGCCTTCACCACCTTGGAGTCCTTGGCGAGACGATAGAGCGTGGTCTTAATCTCCTTGACGCTTGGCCGGAGCGCCGCCTCGCGCAACACGCGGATGTAGCCGTCGAAAGAATGGTAAGGCACGTGGATGAAGCGATCCTTCTCGCGAATGGCATCTATGATGCTCTCCTCGGCGAGAAACTCCGGCTTCATCACTTGCGGCCACCGCGGGTACTTCAGTTCGGCGTGGCCACAGTCGGGAAACTTCATCAAGTCGCGGTGGTTCTGGTATCTGCCGCCGGCGAGAGAAGTGTCCAGCTCCTTCACGTTGAGACGCTCAAGAATCTTCTTCTGCATCTCCTTCGGCATGTCGCGGTCGTAGATGACACGTATCGGCGAACCCTTCTTGCGACTGTTCACGCCCATGGCTATTTTCTCCATTGTGCCATAGTCGCCCTCGTTGTCCACCTCCATCTCCGCGTCCTTGGTGAACTTGAACGAGTAGGCTTCGTAGGTGCTCGCCTTGGTGCCGATGAAGATGAGCGGCAGGCAATAGCGCACCACGTCGTCGAGATAGATGATGTCGCAGAAACCGTCATCGGACGGCAGCTTGATGAAACGGCCATAGACACGGTCGGGAACCTTGATGATGGCATATTTCACTTTTTTGTCGTCGACGTGAGTCTTCTTCACCACGAGGTATATGCGGTTGTCCTCCAAGGTGTTGAGGTCGTCGATGGCCGACAGCCAGATGGGGTTGGTTGAGCCATTGAGCTTGTCGTAGTAGAAGCCATTGAGAAAATCCTTCTGCGCGTCGCTGAGCTGACGGTCGTTGACGAGGCGGATGTGGTGCTCCGCCAACTCGCGGAACACATTATTTATAGTGTCGGTGTATTCGCGGCTGTACTCCTCGTTGAGCTTGTTGATGGTCTTTATGGTCTTCTTCAGCTTCTTGCGCGTGCTCTCGCCAATGCCCTTGGCGCCAGTGAGACGCGTGAGCGACGCCACGCGAACACGGAAAAACTCGTCGAGGTTGTTGGAATAGATGCCGAGAAACGACATCTTCTCCAACGTCGGCACATTGTCCTTCTGCGCCTCTTGCAGGATGCGATGGTTGAAATACATCCAGCTCACGTCGCGCTCAACATAGTATTGCGCCTCATCTTGATTCTTTGACTTCATCTTATTTCCTTTTGTGGTTATTTCAGCTGTCTGCTGACATTTCTGCAAAGTTACTTTAATGCCTTGAAACACAACTATCTATGGTGATACAATGCCGTGACAATGTTGTTTCAAAATTGTTACTCGCACGCGAAACGAATTTGTAACAGTGGCGTAACGCCATCGAAACACTCTATGCCTAACTTTGCCCCCGAACTCATAAACAGCAAAGATGAACAACAAAAAGAAGACGCTGCTTTGCCTGATGATGGCCATGACATTGGCAACAACCGCCTTGGCGCAGGAGAAGACCGACCTCACGCCCCACATCCACGGCACGATACGCGGAAAGTATGAATACCAGCCCGACGACCACGCCGGCCGCTTCGAGGTGCGCAACGCGCGCTTCAGCGTGGAAGGCAAGGTGGCGTCGGCAGTGGCTTACAAGGCGGAGATAGACCTCTCCGACGAAGGACAGATAAAGATGCTCGACGCCTATACGCGCCTGACACCGATAGACCACTTCCAGTTCACCATAGGACAGATGCGCGTGCCTTTCACCATCGACGCGCATCGCTCACCGCACCAGCAATATTTCGCCAACCGCTCGTTCATAGCCAAGCAAGTGGGCAACGTGCGCGACGTGGGCGCCACGGTGGGATACCAAACAAGCATAGGCTTCCCCGTGATACTTGAGGCAGGACTCTTCAACGGGTCAGGACTCACCAACCAAAAAGACTACTGGACCAAGGGCGTGAACTTTTCTGCCAAGGCGCAGATGTTCTTCCCACACGGATGGAACCTGACACTCAGCACGCAGAAGATAAAGCCAGAGAAGGTGGGTATAATGATGTATGACGTAGGCTCCTATTATCAAGCCAATGGCTGGCACGTGGAGGCGGAGTATCTCTACAAGCACTATTCCGGCAACGCCTTCCACGCCGTGCACGCCGTGGATGCATTCGCCGCCTACGACATAGCCTTGAGAAAATGCTTCTTCTCGAAAGTGACGCCACTCGTGCGCTACGACTACATGACCGACCACAGCGATGGCAAGGCATACGAGCTATCCACAGCCGCCGACGGCACCAAGGTGATGGGGTTGAAGGTCAACGACGCGCAGCGAAACCGAATCACGGGCGGAGTGACATTCAGCATGAGCAAGCCGTTCGTGTCGGACATACGCTTGAACTACGAGAAGTATTTTTACCGCAAGGGCGGCGTGGCCAAGCCATCAGAGAAAGACAAGTTGGTGGTAGAGTTCATGACACGTTTTTGAGCCGTTGGCTTCTTGCCGACATCATTAAAATCGTTTGAATCCGTGTGCGATAAAGCGTGTGGGATAAATAATTTTGAAAAAAAGATAGGAAAGATTTGGCGGAACTGATTTTTTTCCATACCTTTGCATCCGCATTCCGAAAACGAGTGCTGTGAGGTCAAAGAACCAAAGGATTGGAAGTTTGGGTGAGTGGCTGAAACCAGCAGTTTGCTAAACTGCCGTGCGCAATTACGCGTACCGGGGGTTCGAATCCCCCAGCTTCCGCAACGGTTGATAACCAAAGATGGTCGGTTCATCTAACGGTTAGGATACAAGATTCTCAATCTTGGCATAAGGGTTCGATTCCCTTACCGACTACATTTCATACTGGACGGCCTTGTCCTACATCAGATATGCGGGCAAGGCTTTTATAGTGTTGAGAAACCAGATGGTGGATTCATCTAATGGTTAGGATACAAGATTCTCAATCTTGGCATAGGGGTTCGATTCCCCTATCCACTACTCAAAAAAAGCACGGTCTCAAATCACAATACATGATTGAAACCGTGCTTTTTTTGTGTTGCTATGTTCTAATGGTTGTTATAGCAACTTTATCAATATGCGGATGAGAGGTATGGACACCACCGAGAACACCGTCGACATGAACGTTATCTCGGTCATGATCCTTGAGTCGCGCTCATACTTCATGCAGAACATCGTGCCGAAGGCAGCCACAGGCATGGCCACAACAGTGGTGTTGATGTCGTTGACCAACTCATTGACACCGCACGCCTTGAAGAAGAGGTACAGGCCCACGGGCACGGCGACAAGGCGCAGGGCGGTGGCGACATAGACCTTGCCGTGGGCAAGCATCTTGCGCATGTTTATCCTCGCCAGCGACGAACCAATGACAAGTAAAGACCCCGGCACGGTGATGTTGCCCACCATGGATACAGGCTCGCCAATGACGTGCGGTATGTGAACACCCAAAATCACTATTATTGCGGCGACGTAAGCGGCGACCATCATGGGGCTTGCCAGCATCTTCCACTTGAAGCTGTGGATGGAGCGCTCGCCCTTGACAAGCATGACACCCGCGGTGAAGATGAAAAACGTGTTGGGCATGTTGAGCAGGGCCGCGTAGAAAATGGCTTGCTGACCAAAGATGCTCGCCACGATGGGGTAGCCGATGAAGCCCACGTTGCCAAACAGGATGCAGAAGCCAATCATGCCTTGCTCGAGACTGTCCTTGCTGATGAGCTTGGGCAAGGTGAATGCCACGATGGTGAGAAGCGAGTAGGTGACGAAGCCCACGCACAGCAAGGGGAGGATGAAACGAGAGTCGGGCAGCTTGTCGCCCATGACAGAGGAGAGAATGAGCAGCGGACAGCTCACGTCGATAATCAAAGTGGACAAACGCTTGTCGAAGTCTCCGCCCATAAGCCCGAAGCGGCGGAGGACATAACCTAAAACCACGATGGCGAATAACGTCACCATCACTTGTACGTCTTGCATATTCTTGTTATCCTAATATATACCTATTTATATGTTGCCTTAAAGAAAACTTGTGCAAAGTTAATGATTTTTTCAATAGGATGATATTTTTTATCACTATTAAACCATGCGCCACAAGTAGAGCCCAGCCCCCATGTGTTTATTATGCATAAGAAATTTGAGAGTTTAAAATATTCTCAGTATCTTTGCACAGATTATTATGAATCTTCGGATAAAGAAACTCGATAAATTCATCGCCAAGCAGTTTTTGCTGCTGTTCGCCGGAACGTTCTTCATCTGCCTTTTCGTGCTGATGATGCAGTTCTTGTGGCGTTTCATCGACGACCTCATTGGTAAGGGCCTGTCGATGGAAGTGCTTGCGCAGTTTTTCCAGTACATGGCACTGATGATGGTGCCGCAAGCCTTGCCCTTGGCTATATTGCTCAGTTCGCTCATCACTTTCGGCAACCTTGGTGAGAGTTCAGAGCTCACCGCTATCAAGGCCGCCGGAATATCGCTGATGCAGAGCTTCCGCTCGTTGATAGTCATCACGGTGGCGATAATGGCAATATCATTTTATTTCCAAAACAACATCGGGCCAAACGCCAACATGAAGCTGGCGCAGCTGTTGGTGTCGATGAAGCAGAAGAGCCCCGAGCTCGAGATACCAGAGGGGGTGTTCTATGACGGACTGCCCAACTGCAACATCTACGTGCAGAAGAAGAACATCAAGACCGGCAAGCTCTATGGCATCATGATATACCGCATGACCGACAGTTATGAGGATGCCGCCATAATCCTCGCCGACTCTGGCATGATACAGTCGACGGCGGAGAAGAAGCACCTGCTGCTCTCGCTGTGGAGTGGCGAGTGGTTTGAGAACATGCGCGAGTCGGACCTTGGCGGAAGCGCCGCCGTGCCCTATCGCAGGGAGACCTTCACCGACAAGAAAGTGCTGCTCGATTTCGACAACAACTTCTCGCTGATGGACGCCGCGGCACTGTCGAACAACGCCGCCGGAAAGAGCCTCTCGCAAATACACTTCGCCATCGACTCGCTCAATGAGACCTATGACAGCATAGGCCGCGTGTTCTGGAACGACACCAAGCAGATGTGCTTCCCGTCTCCGCGAATATCCAAGAAAGACTCCCTGGCGCAAGTGAGGCTGGCGCAGACAGGCAAGATAGACCTCGACAAGCGCCTGCAAAAGATGAAGATAGAGAAACAGCAGATGATATACTCCGCCGCACTCGGAAGCGTGCAGAGGGAGACGTCAGACGTAGACTTCAAGGCCATGATGACGCAAAACAACGAGCGCGTGATACGCAACCATGAGCTTGAGGCGCAAAACAAGTTCGCCCTCGCCTTGCAGTGCATCATATTCTTCTTCATAGGCGCACCGCTGGGAGCCATCATCCGCAAGGGCGGACTCGGAATGCCTATCATCATATCGGTATTGGTGTTCATCGTCTATTATATCCTCGACAACTCCGCCTACCGAATGTCAAGGCAAGGCTCATGGCCGATATGGATAGGACACTGGCTCGCCATAGCGACAATGGCACCGCTGGCGGTGCTCGTGACCTATAAGGCCATGAACGACTCGATGGTGTTCAATGCCGACGGATGGAAACGTTTCTTCTCAAGACTCCTGGGACTGAGGGCGAAGAGAAGCATACAAGGCAAGGAAGTGGTGATAGAGCCGCCACACTACCAGCAAGACAACGAGGCGCTGCTTGGGATAAACGCGGAAGTGGTGCAATACTCGCGCAAGCATAACCTCAAGTCGTTGCCAAACTTCATCAAGGTGTTCTTCAAGTATGAGGAAGACCATGACATAGAAGCCATAAACGACAAACTGGAAAAGGTGATTCGCGACTTGGCGAACACTCGCGACAAGCAAGTGATGCATCTCATCAACCAATACCCCGTGCTCGCGGTCAAGGCGCACACCCGACCATTCGACAAGAGGTGGATGAACATCGTGGCGGCTATAATAGTGCCCGTGGGAATATTCACATATCTCCGTATGTGGAGGTTCCGCCTTCGCCTGTTGCGCGACTTAAAGGTGATAAGATACACCAACACCAACATCGTGAACTACACAGAGAAGAGAATGGGACATCTCGACGACGAGGAAGATTGACTTTCTGAAACTACACATTATTATATATATAAGCAGAACAATAAAATAAAAAAGAATATGTCAGAATATAAATTGAGCCGTATAGAAGACGCCTTGGAAGACTTCAAGCAAGGCAAGTTCGTGATTGTCGTGGACGACGAGGACCGTGAGAACGAGGGCGACCTCATCACGCCAGCCGAGACCATAACGCCAGAGAAAATAAACTTCATGCTCAAGAACGCGCGTGGCGTGCTCTGCGCTCCTATCACCATCAAGCGCGCCGAGGAGCTCGACTTGCCTCACCAGGTGAGCGACAACACCTCAATGCTTGGCACGCCGTTCACCATCACGGTGGACAAGCTCGAAGGTTGTACCACGGGCGTGTCGGCGCATGACCGTGCCGAGACAATACTCGCCCTCGCCGACCCCAAGTCGACACCGCAGACCTTCGGTCGCCCCGGACACATCAACCCTCTCTATGCCCAGGACAATGGCGTGCTGCGCCGCTCTGGACACACCGAGGCTGCCATAGACCTCTGCAAGCTCTCTGGAATGCGCCCCGCTGGCGCGCTCATGGAGATAATGAACGATGATGGCACCATGGCACGTTTGCCACAACTGCAAGAAAGGGCCAAAGAGTGGGGAATGAAGATTATCAGCATCAAGGATCTCATAGCCTATCGCCTGAAACACGAGACAAGCATCGAGGTGGGCGAAGAAGTGGACCTGCCGACCATATACGGACATTTTCATCTCATCCCATTCCGCCAGACGAGCAATGGCTTGGAGCACATGGCTTTGGTGAAAGGCTCATGGAAAGAAGACGAGCCCATACTCGTGAGGGTGCACTCATCATGCGCTACCGGCGACATCCTCGGAAGCATGAGATGCGACTGTGGTGAGCAGCTGCACAAGTCGATGGAGATGATCGAGAAAGAAGGTAAGGGCGTGGTGATATACATGCAGCAGGAAGGTCGTGGCATCGGCTTGATGAACAAGATAGCCGCTTACAAGTTGCAGCAAGAAGACGGACTTGACACCGTGGACGCCAATATCCACCTCGGATTCAAGCCCGATGAGCGCGACTACGGTTGTGGCGCGCAAATGTTGCGTCACCTGGGCGTGCATAAGATGAGACTGATGACCAACAACCCGACGAAGCGTGTAGGTCTCGAAGCCTACGGACTTGAGATAGTGGAAAACGTGCCAATAGAGATAGAGCCCAACAGGTATGACATAAAGTACCTGCGCACCAAGCGAGACAGAATGGGTCACAACCTCCACCTATAGAAGCCCAGTTGTGAGCGGCTCCCACTGGTCGAGGCGCGGGCATGGCTGACGCGAGCATACCGTTGTTGCCATGCTGTTAACAATAAATGACTTTTTTGTTTCATGCGAGTAAAATTTCAAGGCTTTTCTTCGTTTTAATAAATAAAATACTTACTTTTGCAAACAGTATGGCAGGTTAACTGCCGTTTAAATACATATAAAGTATGCCACAATTGTCAGACCGCCTAAACAGGCTCGCTCCTTCGGCGACACTCGCGATGTCGCAGAAGAGCAGTGAAATGAAAGCACAGGGTATCGACGTCATCAACATGAGCGTCGGCGAACCCGACTTTATGACTCCCGACCACATCAAGGAGGCAGGAAAGAAAGCCATTGACGACAACTATTCGAAGTACTCTCCAGTGCCAGGTTACATGGACCTGAGAGAGGCTATCGCTGAGAAGCTCGCCAAGGAGAACAATCTTTCATATTCTGCCAAGGAGATAATTGTCGGCACGGGCGGTAAGCAAGGCGTGTGCAACGCCATTCTCGCGCTTGTCAACCCTGGCGATGAGGTCATCATTCCGGCACCTTACTGGGTGAGCTATCCACAGATGGTGAAGTTGGCTGGCGGTACGCCCGTGACACTGCGCACACCGCTCGAAAGCGATTTCAAGCTCACCCCAGAGCAATTGGAGGCAGCCATCACGCCAAAGACCAAGATGCTCATAATCTGTTCGCCGAGCAATCCTACGGGAAGCGTATATACGCAAGACGAGCTCAACGCTCTCGCTGAGGTGGTGAAGAAGCACGAAGGAATGTACGTGTTGTCAGACGAGATTTACGAGCATATTAATTATGTGGGCTTCAAGGCAAGCATTTCCGCCGCTCCAGGCATGAAGGAGCGCACGATAATATGCAACGGCGTGAGCAAGGCATACGCCATGACGGGATGGCGACTCGGATGGGTCGCGGCACCAGAATGGATTGTCAAGGGAATGAACAAGCTGCAAGGACAATACACAAGTGGTACCAACGATGTGGCACAGCGCGCGGCATTGGCGGCTTACAAGGGAGACCAGAAATGTGTCGAGGACATGAGACAGGCATTCCAGCGCAGGCGCGATCTCATAGTGAAACTCGCAAAAGAAATTCCTGGACTTGAGGTCAACGTGCCACAAGGAGCGTTCTACCTCTTCCCGCATTGCAAGAAACTCTTCGGTAAGAGCTATGGCGAGCACAAGATAAACACCTCGACAGACTTCGCGATGTATCTTCTGCAAGAAGCCCACGTGGCTACCGTGGCAGGTGACGCGTTTGGCGAGCCCGACGGCTTCCGCATGAGCTACGCCACGAGCGACGACAACATACGTGAGGCTCTGAGGCGCATCAAAGAGGCTTGCGAGAAGCTGAAATAGCCGTTTCGCAAAGATAATTGAAAAAAAGTGTGTTAAAATAGAAGAAACACGTGTGACTGATATAGAAAATTATTATCTTTGCGAGAGTTTAACGAAACAATATACACAATCAAATAAATTTATAACCAAAAATTAATCAAGTACTATGGCAACTACACAAAAAGCCGCAGCCCCCAAGGCTGCAAAGAAGTCACAAGGCTTCACAGGTATTAGAGGAGCATTCTGGATCATCGTCCTCTGCTTCATCGCTGCACTCTGCATCTTCAACCTCTGGTTGGGTAATGGTGCTAACTTCCAGGGCGGCGACAACGCAAACGCTCCTGCTAACATCTTCGGTACAATCTACAAGGGTGGCTATGTCGTGCCTATCATTCACACATTGCTGCTCACAGTGCTCTGCCTCGCAGTTGAGCGCTACTTCGCCCTTAAGACCGCTTTCGGTAAGGGTTCTCTGACAAAGTTCGTGGCCAACATCAAGGCCGCCCTCGCTGCCAACGATTTCGACAAGGCTGAGGCTCTCTGCAACAAGATGCAGGGTTCTGTCGCTAACGTCGTTCTCGCTTCTCTCAACGCTTACAAGGCTATGGAAAGCGGCGCAAACGCTGCCCTGAAGAAGAGCCAGAAGGTCGCTCGCATCGAGCAGGCTCACGAGGAGGCTACTCAGCTTGAGATGCCTACGCTGCAGATGAACCTTCCTATCATCGCTACTATCGTTACTCTTGGTACACTTACCGGACTGCTCGGTACTGTGACCGGTATGATTCGTTCGTTCCAGGCTCTTGCCGCTGGTGGTGGTGGTGACTCTCTCGCACTGTCAACTGGTATTTCTGAGGCCCTTGTCAACACAGCCTTCGGTATCGCAACATCATGGTGCGCCGTTATCGCTTACAACTTCTACACAAACAAGATTGATAAGCTCACATACGCGCTCGACGAGGTAGGTTACACAATCGCACAGACATACGAAGCAAACCACACCGACGAAGCTTAATTGATCTTGGCCTTTTAACTTTAAATTCTTTAGTGTATGGCTAAGATTAAAATCAAAAAAGCGGACGTCTGGATCGACATGACCCCTATGTCGGACGTGATGGTGCTTTTGCTGACCTTCTTCATGTTGACGTCTACATTCGTCAAGCAGGAGCCAGTGAAGGTGAACACGCCAGGCAGTGTGTCGGAAATCAAGGTTCCAGAAAACAACGTCCTGAATATCCTCGTCGGAAATGACGGAAAGATCTTCATGAGCATGGATAAGACCACTGATACACAGACGGCTTTGTCCAGCATCACCGACCAGTTCGGTATCACGCTCACGGCAGCGCAAGAGAAGGCTTTCCTCAATGATCCTATGTGGGGTGTTCCTATGCAGAAGCTTCAGGCTTACCTGAACCTCGATAAGAACACTCGTCCTGCGGAACTCAAAAACTTCGGTATCCCAACAGACTCTGTTCCGGGTAAGACTGGCGATGCCGCAATGAGCGAGTTCCAGCTCTGGGTGAAAGCTGCTCACGAGGCCAACCCTGATGCCAAGATTGCTATCAAGGCTGATGAGAAGACTCCTTACAAGACTGTAAAGAAGATCATGAGCGAGCTTCAGGATATGAATGAGAACCGTTACTATCTGATTACTCAATACAAGAAAGCGGAGGATTAAAGATGCCAGCAGGAAAATCGAAACAGAAGAAGATGAATGTCCGCGTGGACTTCACGCCTATGGTGGACATGATGATGCTTCTTATCACGTTCTTCATGCTCTGTACGTCTCTCGCAAAACCGCAGACGATGGAATTGAGTATGCCAAGTAATGATAAGAACATTACGGATCAGGATAAGACAGTGACCAAGGAGTCGTATACTATTACGATTTATTGCACTGCCGACAACCAGATCTACTATGTGGCTGGACTTGTGAAGCCTGAGGATCCTAAATGTCTGAAGAAGACAACATGGGGTGCGAAAGGTATTCGCGATGTCATCATCAACCATACTACCGAGGACGGAACCACGCCAACAATCGACGTGATGAAGGCCAAGATGGAACTTGACAAGAAGCATGAGAATCCAGATCCTAAGAAAAAGATGTCGGATTCCATCTACAATCAAGAGCTCTCTAAGATTAAGGCAGGTGATATCAATGGTAAGCACATCAGCACGCTGACCATCATCATCAAGGCTACAGACAACGCTACTTACAAGAACCTTGTCGATGCTTTGGATGAGATGAACATTTGCTCAATCGGTAAGTATGTGATTGATAAGGTTAATGATAACGACTTGAAGCTTCTCAAAGAAAACAACGTCAAGTTATAAGGTAACATCGCTAAATGAAAGGTTAAAAAATGGCACAAATTGATTTAACAAGAAATGGCTGGTGTGACCTTATCTTCGAAGGAAGAAACAAACAGTATGGAGCCTACAAGCTTCGTACCCAGACAGGTAAGAGAAACGTAAAAGCCATCATAACGATTGCAGTCCTCGCTGCTCTCTGTATCATTCTTTTCTACATCAAGGCCGGATATGACGCATACCAGGCTGCCCATGCGAAGAATGAGAACGTGACTGAAATCTCAGCGCTCAACCAGCCTAAGAAGAAAGAGGCTAAAGTAGAGCGTAAGGTGCAAGTCGAGGAAAAGAAAGAAGTGGTCAAGGAAGTTAAGTCTTCTATTAAGTTCACGGCTCCTGTCATCAAGAAGGATGCTGATGTGAAACCTGAAGAGGAGATGAAGACCCAAGACCAAATCATGCAGACCAACACAGCCATCGGTGCTCTTGACGTTAAGGGTAACTCTGATCAAGGTGAGATCTTGAAAGTTACACAGCGCGTGGAGACTGAGCCTGTCAAGGCTGAACCAAAGCCTGAGGTTGAGAACAAGGTGTTCGATGTCGTAGAACAGATGCCTTCGTTCCCTGGCGGTCCTTCTGCATTGATGCAGTATCTTTCTTCTAACATCAAGTATCCTGTCGTAGCTCAGGAGAACGGTGTACAGGGACGTGTTGTCGTTTCGTTCGTCGTTGAGCGTGACGGTAGCATCACTGACGTTCAGGTCGCTCGTTCGGTTGACCCATCACTTGACCGTGAGGCACAGCGTGTGGTAAGAAGCATGCCTAAGTGGATTCCCGGTAAGCAGAATGGTCAGGCCGTACGTGTGAAGTACAACGTGCCAGTGGCATTCAGATTGCAGTAAACAATATTTGAACATGAAACTTATATCTTACATTTGTGTAGGATTAACTATTACCTCCATCCTTTTATCTTCTTGTGGCAATAGCGGCAAGAAGGGAAAGGATGGGAGGACAGATACTTACTCGTCGGGGACAATCTCTTTCGTCTCTGACGAGAGTTTTAGTCCTATTATTGAGGAAGAAAGAGATGTTTTCCAACATGATTATCCCGATGCTCACGTCAAACCAATTTATACCAACGAGTCTGATGGTATAAACATGCTTCTCCATGGCAAGACTTGTTTGGTTTTCGCGGCAAGGGATTATAAGCCTGCTGAGAAGAATAGTTTGAAAGCGCAACAGTATCTTCCTACTTCTTTTAGCATAGCTTATGATGCTTTGGCTTTTATTGTCAACAAAAATAACCCCGATACTTTGCTTTCTGTCAAAGATGTGCAAGACATTATGAATGGTAAGTTAACAAAGTGGAGTCAGATTGACAAACGAAACAATCAAGGCACTATAACGGTTGTTTTCGATAATCCAAAATCGAGCACCGTTCATTTCATTGAAGATTCCGTCCTTGGAGGTAAACCTATAATCAACAAGAATGTTGCTGCGGTGAAAAAGACCTCTGAGGTGATTAAATATGTAGAACAAAACCCCGACGCCATTGGCATTATTGGCAATAACTGGCTAAACGATAAGCGTGATACGACCAATCTTACTTTCAAGAGGAACATTCGCGTGATGAGCTTAAGCAAGATTCATCCTGCAACGCCTCAAAGTAGTCGTAAGCCTTATCAGTATTACATTTACAATGGTGAGTATCCTCTTATCCGTACTATTTACGCTCTTCTTAATGATCCTCGACAGGGGCTTCCATGGGGATTTGCCCACTTTATCCAGGGTCCAAAAGGACAACGAATAGTTATGAAAACAGGATTGTTGCCTGTGTTGGGTAATATAAACGTCAGAGATGTTAACACTGTTCAATAAAAGATAAAGATAATACTTTTCGTAACATTTACCGTCTTTTTTCGTTTATACAATAAGTAGAATAATAAAATCAGTAATACTATGAAATCATATCAATTTCTCTTAGCTGGTGTTTTGATGTTCGGTTCTGTTGCTACTGCAATGGCACAAACCGACACAAAGGCAGTTGTTGAGCAGACAACACAGCTTATCAAGGCGAAAGGCGCTGACTTCGAAAAGCAGGTGAAGGATCTTTACAAGGTAAACAAGAAGAATCCTGAGGCTCTTTTGGCTATCGGTCGCACATTCTATAACAACAAGGATTACGAAAAGGCCAATCAGTTTGCCGATTATGCCTTGCAGAAGAATGCTAAGTATGCTGACGCTTTCCTCTTGAAGGGTGACATCTGCGTGTCTAACGATGATGCCGGTGGGGCTTCTCAAAACTATCAGCAGGCTATTTATTTCGCGCCAAAGAATCCAGAGGGATATTATAAGTATGCCATGATTCTTCGTGGAAGAAACCCAGAGGACGCTGTAGCTACTCTTGAGGACTTGCGTAAGCAGGTACCAGACTATCCTGTAGACGCCCTTGCCGCTCGCATCTATTACCATACGAAGAATCCTAACCTTCAGAAGGCTGCCGAATATTATGGCAAGGTTGCCGACGTAACAAAGATGGACGATGAGGACATCAAGGATTATGCCACTATTGAGTGGATGCTTGGCAACAAGGACAAGAGTATCGAAGTGGCTAAGGCAGGATTGACAAAGGATGCCAAGTGGAGCACTTTGAACCGCCTTGTGTTCTGGAACTCAACTGATAAGAACTATACAGACCAAGCCCTTGAGTATGCAGACCGTCTGTTCAACAAGAGTGATAGCGCTAAGATTACTGCTGATGACTATGCTTATTATGGCACAGCCTTGAAGCAGGCTAAGCGATGGGACGAAGCAGTGGATGCTTACAATAAGTCTCTTGCGTCACTTGACGCGGATGCCAATGCCATCGTGACAAAGCCTATCCTTTATAAGAGCCTTTCTGATGTTTACAATGAGAAGGGTGAGTTCGACAAGGCTCTTGAATACGTTGAGAAGTCAATAGACGCAAAGGAAAATCCTTCGTTCTCCGATTATAATGGTCTCGGAAGCCAGTATCTTGAGATCGCCTCAAAGCGTCAACAGGCAGGAGATCACGCTGGTGCAAAAGCTGCTTACAAGAAGGCTGATGATACTTACGCCAAGATTGGAGAGAAGTATCCTGAGCAAGCCAACTACATAAACTATGTGCGTGGAAGCATCAACTCAGCCATCGACCCTGATAGCAAGCTCGGCCTTGCAAAGCCATACTATGAGGCTCTCGCAGCTGCTCTTGAGACTAAGGAAGATCGTACGGAAAATCAAACAGCAATGTTGAAGACCGCTCTTCAGTACATGATTGTTTACGAGTTTAATGTTAAGCAGAACAAGGCAGCCGCCAAGCAATGGGCAGCTAAGATGCTTGCCGTTGACCCGTCTAACGAGATTGCAAAGCAGGTTCAGGCAATGTAAATCAAAAGTTTGATTGCGCGCAATTTAAATTAACGTTTGAATTCTAAATCTTGGGCAATCAACATAAGCATAAATAATATATCGCCCTGCAAGTTTAATGATTTAATCATTAGCTTGCAGGGCGATTTTTTTAATCTATCAGAACAAATTTATTTTCGTGCCAGCCATTATCCATAGTCCTGGCTGCTTTACAGTGCCAAGGTCATAATACCCGTGGCACGTCATGTTGTCCGCCTTCACGTATATGGTACAGTGAGGGAGCTTGTATTGCACTTTGCCATCGAGCTTCGCGTATGGATGGTATCCATTCATGCGCTGTTGCCAACGCAATGACCATGAGGCTGAGAGTCGCCTCACGATTGGGTGGGAGATTGTCGCCACGAATTTATGCCTTAGGTATTCCAAGGCGTAAAGCGACTTGTATATCTCCTTGTCGGTCTTGTGCGTTTGGTTTATATAAGCATAGCCCAATGTTAATAGCCAAGGCTCTTCGTCCACCTTTGTGCTTTTATCATAGCCGCAAAGTTGCGATAGGTTTGCCTTTGCCTCCACGTTGAAGCCAGTGTTGTCCAACTTGCCGATGTTCATTGCTTGGTATTTCTTCGCTTCGGCAGTCTCATACACCCAGTCAATCATGTCTCGACCACGGCAGTAAAACGCGCTTGCGAGAGCCTCGAAGCCAAACGTGCGATAACGCGCGCCAGCCTTGAAAGTGTTGTTACGCTCTGGCTTCAACGCTATGTCGCCCTTTTGCGCCGAACTGTTAGTGTATAAATCAGTGAAGGTTGGCAGTCGCATCGCCTTGTTCCAACTGGCATAAACTTTCCAATGTTCATCGGGTCTATAGCTGACATCCACGCCCGGATACACGCGAAACTTATTGTCGAGGCCAGTGTTGCGGTTTGCCATCATACCAGCCGATACGGTTAGGCCACCTATTATCACGTCGTGCTCAAGAAACAGGCTCGTGTTTGTGCGATTGCCCATGTGGTCGTAAGCGCGAGAAGAGTTGTTGATATTCTTCCAATCGCTTTCTCCCAACAATTCCCCGTAGGCCGTGGAAAGAATGTGCTCCTTGCGTATGTCCGCGCCTATTGCCGTCTTTCCAGCCGCCCAACTTGCCACCGCGCTCAGCGATCCACCATACACGTCCATGCGGTGATAATTCTCGCCGTTGGAGGCTCCTGTGGCTCCCTTGGTCAGCTGATAGTGGTCTATGTCGCGATGTGCATATATGGCAGGCTCTATCTCCAACGACTTCACTAATCCAGTCTCGTTTTCAAATGGGCGAATCGCCACGCTCACAGAGCCCATATATCTCCGTGTCCATTCATATTGGTTGGGAAATCTCGCTGAATAGAACGTGTTTGCTCCATAGTCTTTCGACGCGATTCCGGCTTGCCAGTTGACATCTACGATAGCCGATGTGAACTGTCCTTGATAGAATCCGTGTCTGTTTCGGAAGTCGGAGCTCGTGGTGCCACCGTCGCTTTGGGCGTAACCTGCCGAGAGAGAAGAAAAAAGTCGGGAACTTTCTGGCGAGTCGTTTCTTGACTTCAAGAAACCTGCAGCCACCCTTGCGTCTCCACCAAATGATCCGAATGAGCCGCCTTCAAGAGTAGCCTTTCCTTCCCATCCTTTCAAGCCTTGCGACGGTCGAGGCGTGGTCACGATGTTTATTGCACCTGAGAATGCCGCCGAGCCGAAGACGCGAGCCGCGGCACCTTCCAGCACCTCGATGTGGTCTATGTCATCGAGCGACACGGGGAAGTCGGCGGCGTTGTGACCCGTTTGTGGCGATGTCAACGGCATGCCATTCAGCAGAATGGTGATTTGGTCAAACGTGCCACCATTGATGGAAATGTCCGTCTGCACACCAAAGCCACCGCGCTGACGGACATCCACGCCTGTGGCTAATTTCAATACGTCATTGATGGTCTGCGCCTCAGCACGATGAATGTCGTCGCGCGAGATGACCTCAACGATTTTCGCCGACTGCCTTGCAGTCAGCGGTGCTCGCGATCCTGTCACTTGCACTTCGTCGAGCCGTTGCTCCCCGAACGAGAGTGTGTCGGCACTCTCGCTTGCCGGTACCGTGGCGATGCCACGAGCCTTGGCGTGGGTGAGTGTGGGCACGGCAAGTACCCCGATTACCACCACTTTGCCCAAAGCGGCAAAGAGACTGTAACCCTTACGGTTGAAGTGCTTGAAAACGATCGCGTCGCGTTTGTTGAACGTTGTTGTTTTCATAAGCGGCTGCAAAGGTAAAGGTTTCCCTTCAAATGGGCAAGCCTTATCTCGTTTCTCTTGCCATCTTCATCCATTTGATGTAGCCCAACACTGCTATCACCACGTATAAGCCATAGAGTGAAGCCTTGAAAGGTATGCCCTTGACAATGTAGAGATAACAGCTCACGGCGTCAACCACTATCCAGAAGAGCCATTGCTCCGTGTATTTCCTGGCGAGTGCCCACAAGCCCACGAAGCTCAGCGCGTTGGTGAAGCCGTCGAGCACAGGCACGTTGCTGTTGGTGTAGCGGCTCAGCACGAACCATGTTGCCGCCCATGCCACCAAGAAAAACAACGTGGCGATGGGGTAGAGGCGCTTGGGCATGAACGTCACTGGCATCTCCTCGCCTTCCTTCTGCTTGCGCTTCTTGCAGAACTTCCATACCACCCAGCCATACACGGCCGCGAAAGTGTAGTAAACCGCCATGCCGGCGTCGCCGTAGAGCCCGTGGCTATAATAGAGGAATACGTCCAAGGCCGGCATCACTATGCCCACGAGCCACAGCAATATGCTTGCACGGTATTCCAGTATGATGTAGATGATGCCCAGTATGGTCGTGGTTATGTCGAGCCAATGGTCTATAAGATATTGTGTCATTTTGCTTCGTATGTTTGGTAAATGATATACAAGCCGTCGCTGTCTATTTCAAACGATGATGCCACGGCCTCGTTGAGCGTGCCTTGCCATGCCAGGGCGTAAGGGTAGGCGTCCCATTTCAGTCCTCGCGAGCTTAGCTTATGGCATCCGAGGTTGAAGATGCTCACCTGCTGGCGCGGGAACGCGCTGAACACGTGGTTACCCTCGTGAGCAGAGAACCATCCATAGTCGGTTGCCATTATCGGTTCCACGCCCATCTCGTGACGATAGGTCGCAAGGAGCGCCACGTTGGCTATGGTGTGGTCTTCCCTTAGTCCGGTGGCACCGAGATACACTATATTGCTGAACCCACGTGACAGCATGAACCGCGTGGCCTTGGTCAGGTCGTTGTCGTCTTGCTCGTCCACCTTGTGGAAGATGTCAGCGTGCTTTCTTTGAAATGCTAATGGCAACGAGTCGCCGTCGCCAACTATGGCATCGGGTTTCAACCCATGCTTGACTGCAGTCAGGCCGGCGCGGTCGCAACAACAGAGATAGCCATTCTCTTTCAAGATTCTTAGAGGAATCTCGTGGGTCGGGTATGATCCGTTGGCAAGAATTACGGCTGGATGGTCGTGCCAGAAAGGTTTATGGCTTGTCATATCCTTCATGAATGCTGTTGGCTAAGAGTTGAACATATTTCTCGTGAATCCTACGATAGATTATGTGTACGAAATAATCCTCCGCGCCATGGATGGTGATGACCTTATCTATGATGCCAGAAATGTTAAATTTGCTGGTATATCTCCTAAAAAGAAGAGAGAACAATTGGTTTCGATATGCTTGACAGGTTATCTTTTTGTTAGTATGCGGAATAGGCCCCAGAAAGTCACAATAATAACAGATAACAAGATCCTTTCTTTCTAAAAAGAAATCAGCTATTCTACTTGTTATTATGGATAGTGTACGTAATGATGCCGACTCCTCTTCTTGGGCTCTTGTTAAATCAATATTTACCACATCAATGTATGGGGAAATGGCGGTTGCCACTTCCTTAGAAAAATAACTGCTACCAAATGATGATAGTTCTACATTGTATGATCCGCCAGTGTTGGTTTGTACACTAAAAGATTTATGCGTCATTATTTAGTGACAATTTTGTTTCCTTACCTGAGGACAATCACTTCATCGAAATGAGTTTCGTGTTTTAATTTTTCAAGCCTCTCATGCTTCTTGATACCTATCTTGCGCATCAGTTCATCCAGCTTCTTTGAGGGGTGATTGATAACAATGTTCTCTGTCATAGCCGATTCCTTTCTTTTCATGCAAAATTAGGCAATAAATCCCAGTCGCCAAAATGTTTGCCGAGGTTTTTGAAATGCGTGCTTTCCTAAATGATTGCGGACGGTCTTGGGGTGCGTCCCCACGACCGTCCGCCGTCACTTAAGTCATCGCCGTCGTGAGACTGGCGAGACATATTCGTTAAATCAGAAGTTCAAGCTCAGATGCGCCATCCAGTTGAACGGTGCCGATGGTGCGAATCCAGCCTCGTAGAGGTCGTCGGAGCAGTATGCCTCCACACTGCCGTTTGCCGTCTTGCGGAAGCTTGGTGCCGCCCAACCGTTGTTGTCAAACTTGCTGTCGAAGATGTTGTAGAGCGTCACGCCGAAGGTGACGTCTTTCAGTCCAAGCTTCGGGAGCTTGAAGTTGTAGGCAAGGTTGATGTTGGTCGTGAAATGAGCTTTCAGGGTCATGTCCACCGCCTGATCGAACTTGTCGTCCGAGGAATAGTTGTTGTAAGCCTTGAAGTCGGTGTTGGTCAGGTATTGCCTGCCTACGTATTGGCTCTGGAGACTTGCCATGAAGCCCTTGTAGTTGAACGTGAAGATGTTGTTGAAAATGACATCAGGTGAGAACGCCGTGTGGGTGTTGCCGAGGTTGTAGCTCGTGCCATCGTCGAGAGTCACGGTCCAGTCCTTGCAGATGTTGCGCGAGAACGTGGCGTTGAGATCCCAGCGGAACCAATCCACTGGCTTCCACGCGCCCTCCAGTTCCACGCCCTCACGATAAGAGCGACCGCTGTTCTCGTTGCTGGCCTTCATCTCGCCAATGTCGTTGATTTCGCCCGTGAGCACATACTGGTGGTTGTAGTACATGTAGTAGAAGTTGGCTCCTGCCGTGAACTTCGGGCTCTCGAAGCGATAGCCGAACTCCACGTCCTGCAGTTTCTCTGCCTTCAGGTGCTGCACCTCGTTGTCCTGATAGTCGTTGCGCGTTGGCTCCTTGTGGCTTATGGCGTAGCTGGCGTAGAGGCGGTTGTGCTTGTCAATCTGGTAGTTGATTCCAAACTTCGGGTTGAAGAAGTCGAAGTCGTCGTGTGCCCAATATCCCTTCGTGCGATCCTCGTTGATGTAATAGTCGCGAGGATCCTGCATACGATAGCCTACGTGGCGATATTGCAGGTCGATATACGCGTTCAGCCCTGGGAGGAACGTCCACGACTCCTTGGCGTAGACGTTGAAGTCAGACTTCCACGCCCTGTTGCGGTAATACTCATAGCCGGGATAGAACGTGTTGGCCTTGTCCTTGGTCCACAACACCTCGCCCCAGTGGTCGCCTATGTATTTGTTCCATCCGCCGCCGAGAGTGGCCTTGTAGTTGGACTTGTTGTCGTAATTGATGCTGGCCACGATGCCGTAGAGGTCGTTCTCCATTATCTTCTTGCGCGTCAGGTCGCTTTTCAGCTTTGTGTCGGAGAGGCCATAGTCACGGTAGTCCTTGTTGGCCTTGTACTCGTTGTAGTAGCCATAGCCGTAGGTGTAGTGCAGCGTGACGTTTGACGACCAGTTCTGCCCATAGAGCTGGCTCCAGATGGCCTGGTAGTTCATCTGGTGGTAGTTGTCGGTCTGGTCTTTGTAATAATGCACGTCGCCCTTGTCGTCGTAGTATTCTCCGCACGAGTTGTAGCGTCGTCCGTAGAGGCTCTGCTCATATTTCGATGCGTAGTTCCACGCGTGGTAAGTTTGCTCGGTGCCGTTCCAGGTCACCAGTTTCACCATGGTGTTGTCGGAGAAGTAGCCGCCTTGCAGCAAGTAAGAGTTGAGCTTCGTCGACGCGCGGTCGAGGTATCCCTTGCTGCCTATGTTGGACAGTCGTCCCTGCAGTCCCCAATGGTCGTGCAAGAGTCCCGTGCCGAAGCGCACGGTCTCCTTGTGGCTGTAATAGCTGCCGCCGCTGAGGTCGAGGCCTATGTATGGCTTCACGCCTATGTTCTCTGTCTGCATGTTGAGTGTGGCACCGAAGGCGCCCGCTCCATTTGTCGACGTGCCGGCACCGCGTTGCAGCTGCATGCTCTGCAACGACGAGGCGAAGTCGCCCATATTGACAAAGTAGACCTGTGAGCTCTCGGCATCATTCATTGGCACGCCGTTGGCGGTGATGTTCACGCGCGACGGGTCTATGCCGCGCACGCGTATCGACGTGTAGCCGATGCCGTTGCCGGCGTCAGACGTCGTGGTCACCGAAGGGGTCATCGACAGCAAGTAAGGAATGTCCAGGCCATAGTTCACCTGGCTGATTTGTTGCTTGCCGAGTGTCGCGAACGCCATTGGCGTCGTCTTTGTGGCTCGTGTTGATGTCACCTGCACACCTTGCAGCGTGTACGTTCTGAGCGTGTCTATCTTTTCCGGATTGGCCGCAATCGCTGCGAGTGCCGAAAACGACAGGCTCATCATGAAAACAGATCTTTTCATTGATACCTTTTTTGTTTTAAATAAAAAAATAACCTAAGGGATTATCCTCTACCTACGCCGGCATTACCCGGATCAGGTTCATGGGTATGATCTCAGCCGCGGCAACAACCGCAGCACCCCTTAGAAAGCAACCTTTGCTTTCCGGGTGCAAAGTTATAAAAGAAAAATGAAACTAATATGAATTGTCGTGAAAATTATACAAAGGCACAAGACG
>DAIOUH010000016.1:0-28807 GCA_036751585.1 Prevotella sp.
CCACGTTGAGGCGCAACTCCGGCACGAAGCTCTCAAACCGCGAAGCCCTTTATGATCTCATAAAGAATTATCATCGCGTGGTGATTCTCTCTGGTCATACACACAACAACTTCACCACCGACATAGCGCCGAACATCCGCGAGTACACCCTTGGCGCCGTGATGGGTGCCTATTGGAATACCTACGATGGCAAGGGTATCTGCAACGATGGTTCGCCACGTGGATTCGGCGTGCTCTCGTTCAAGGGCGGAGAGCTTGTCAACGAGTACTACAAGGGTGAGGAATATCCTCTCGACTATCAAATCAAGATTTATGCTCCCGAAGATGCCACGTTCCGTTGGGGCCGCAAGCCAGGCCAAATCTCTTCGCCAAGCAACGCGGATCCATTGATTAAGGACGACAAGACGGTTCTGGTCAACGTCTTCAACTGGCACACCGACTGGACGGTTACCATATCCGAGGATGGCGCGACACCTGTGAAGTTGGCCAAAAACGAGAAATGCTATGACCCCGACGCGGTACGCATGCTGCAATATGAGAACTCTTGGGAGAAGCGTCCGACGGCAGAGCCAGAGGGCAACAACGACCACATATTCCTATACACCCCTCGCTCCTCGTCGTGGAAGTCGTTGACCGTCAATGCCGATGACCCATGGGGCAACCACTATACAGCGACACTTAAGGCAAAATAGATGTTCAGGAATGATTTTTAAGAAAAGCACCCCTCGTGGGTGCTTTTTTTGATGGATATGGTTCGCGGCATTTCGTGCACAACAGGTGCTTAAAAATAATCTGCCAAAATTGCAGCGGTTACGAAAAAAATGTGTAATTTTGTCACCCAATGAATACGTCTGAACTGCAAAGAATAAAGCAACGCTATAATATCGTGGGCAACTGCGATGATCTGAACCACGCGCTCGATGTGGCGCTACAAGTGGCTCCGACCGACCTCAGCGTGCTTATCGTGGGAGAGAGCGGAGTGGGAAAGGAAATCATCCCGCGCGTCATCCACGACAACTCTCCGCGACGGCGTGAGAAATATTTCGCCATCAACTGTGGCGCCATCCCTGAGGGAACCATCGACAGCGAGCTCTTCGGCCATGAGAAAGGTGCCTACACGGGCGCCGTGGGCGAGGGCGATGGTTATTTTGGCGTGGCAAACAAAGGTACTATCTTCCTCGATGAGGTGGGCGAGCTGCCCATGGCCACGCAGGCGAGGCTGCTCCGTGTGCTTGAGACAGGTGAGTATATCCGCGTGGGAGGCCAGGAAATCAGGAAGACCGACGTGCGCATCGTGGCAGCCACAAACGTCAACATGCGCAAGGCCATATCGGAAGGCCGTTTCCGTGAGGACCTGTATTACAGGCTCAATACCATTCCCATCAACATGCCGCCCCTTCGTGACCGTGGCAACGACATATTGCTGTTGTTCCGTCTCTTTGCCATGCAGATGGCAGACAAGTACAGGTTGCCCAAGGTGACGCTTACCGATGACGCCAAGCAGTTGCTGCTACATTATAAGTGGCCAGGCAACGTGCGCCAGTTGAAAAACATTACCGAGCAGATGTCGGTGCTCTCTGAGAAGAGGGAAATCAACGCGCAAGACCTCAAGCGTTTCATCCCCGATGACCCCGATTCAACGGAGCTTTCCACCATAAGCAAGCCTGGGCAACACTCGTATGAGAGTGAGCGCGAGATACTCTACAAGATTCTTTATGAGCTTCGTGGCAACATCTCCGACCTCCGTCGCGACCTCACGAGTATGCGCAAGCAGATTGATGAGGAGCGTGAGTTGAGGCAGGCTGGGATAGGCCGTACGATGATAGAGAGCGGAACACACGTGCCCACCATAGTGGAGGGCAATGGCTTCAGCGAGAACGGATCTTTCAGGCAGCCGTCGCCGCAAGATGCCGAGGCCGAAGAGATTAAGTCGGAAGAACCGGAATGCCTGAACCTTAACGACTTGGGAAGGCAGATGCTGGAAAAAGCCTTGGAAAAGAACGGGGGCAACAGAAAGAAGGCGGCGCAAGAGCTTGGCATCTCCGACCGCACGCTGTATAGAAGAATTAAGCAATATGGTCTCGAAAACAAAGGATAGTCTTAGTCGGGTGTTTACCACGAGCGCAATCAAGCGCATGGGCGTGGCGAGATGGTCATGTCTCATGCTGGTGTCGCTGTTGTTGGTGGCATGCAGCGTGAATTACGGTTTCAATGGCGCGAGCATTGACTACAACAAGACCAAGACAATTCAGATAGCCGACTTCCCCATACGCTCAAGTTATGTTTGGGGTCCTATGGGGCCGCTGTTCAACAATGAGCTGAAGGATGTCTTTGCCAACCATACACGCTTGCAGCAAGTCAAACGCAATGGTGACCTCGTGATAGAGGGTGAGATAACCCAGTACTCCCAGCGCAACAAGTCGGTGTCGAGCGAAGGCTACTCAGCGCAGACTGAGCTTTCCATGACCGTGAACGTTCGCTTCACGAACAACAAGAACCACAAGGAGGACTTTGAACGGCAGTTTACGTCGTCGAAGACCTATGAGACCACGCAAAGTTTGGCAAGCGTACAGGAAGAGCTCGTCACCCAGATGGTGAAAGATCTCACCGACCAAATCTTCAATGCCACTGTGGCCAATTGGTAATCATTTTCCTGAACGACACGAAATGGATATAGCCAGCCTTATACAACATCCCGAGCACCTTGACCGCGACACTCTCTACGAGCTTCGCGGCTTGTTGGCGTTGTATCCTTACTATCAGTCGGCGCGCCTGTTGTTGTTGCAAAACCTCTTCCTTTTGCATGACCCCATGTTTAATGAGGAGTTGCGTCAAGCCGCGCTTTACATAACCGACAGGAAGGTGATATTTGATCTCGTGGAGGCCGCGCATTACCAGATGCCTAAACCGCAGGTCGCGCACGAGGAGCATGCCAACGGCGACAACAAGAAGGAGGATAGGACAATATCGCTGATTGACGACTTCCTTGATTCCATTCCTGAGGATGAACGTCCCGACAAGAAGAAAAAGAAGCGCAAGCCCACGCCTGCCGATGCCGCCATCGACTATGTGTCGTATTTGCTTGAGACCGAGAGCGAGGAAGAGGCCGAGGAAGAGAAAAAGGCACCTCAGATGAAGGGCCAAAGCCTTATCGACGACTTCATAAACAACGACAAAGGTAAAATAAAACTCAAAGAGGAACCAGAGTATAAGCCAACCATTGAGGATAGTGCTCCAGATGGTGAAAAAGGCGACAATGAGAGCTATTTCACGGAGACTTTGGCTAAAATTTATATCAAACAAGGTCGATATGAGAAAGCATTAGAAATAATTCAACGATTAAATTTGAATTATCCGAAAAAAAATGCTTACTTTGCAGACCAAATGCGTTTCTTGGAGAAACTCATTCTCAACGACAAGAACAAAAATAATAAATAAGTAAAGAAAAACAAATAAAAATAAGTAAGAAAATGTACACATTATTCATCGTACTCATCGTGCTGGCATCGCTGCTAATGATTTTCATAGTGCTCATTCAAGAGTCCAAAGGCGGTGGCTTGGCAAGCAACTTCTCATCAACCAACTCTATCATGGGTGTGCGCAAGACCACCAATTTCGTGGAGAAGGCCACATGGGGTCTCGCTGCCGCAATGGTCGTGTTCAGCATCGTTTGCGCTTACACGGCTCCTAAGGCCGTGACAGAGGAGAGCGTGCTCGAGAATGCCGCTGCCCAGCAGCAGAGCACCAACGCCGCCAACACTCAGGGCTTCGGCGCTGCCCAGGCTCCCGCTCAGGGTGCCCAAGCTCCTGCAGCACAAGGACAAGGCTCACAGGCTCCAGCACAGGGAGCTCCTGCTACACCAGCAAAGTAATAAAAGTCCCATTAACTTATAAAAAAAGGTGTGTCAATGATCATTGGCACACCTTTTTTCGTTGCATTGCTTGTGGCATGAAAAAAGGATGCTCGTTGAGCATCCTTATATGCTGATCAAGCATCGAATGTCATAATCCGACTTTCAGGCCTCTTTGCTTGATTTTGAACGTGTCAAACGCGTCGCCGTTTTGTACGTCAACATCCATGAAACGATTGCCATCGGAGGTCGTGGGCGAAACGGTAATTGTCAGTTTGTTTCCTTCGCTTTTCACCTTTATCCAATTCGATTGCATAGACTCAACATTGCCTTCTTTTGTGTTTTCATTCCTTGTGACATGATTCTCTCCGTTTGTGCTCGTCTCGGTGATGCTGTTCAGCCAAACCGAGCCGTAATTTACACACCAGAAAGTGAGAGTTCCACCATCTGGCGACACGTTTATGTAGCCATCCTTTGATGTCTTCACTTCCGTTTTCCACTTCATTGGGTCCCCGTCGCCATCATCCTTGCTACACGATGCCAAGAAAAGGAGGCCCAATAGCGTGGCCATGAGTAACTTTTTTTTCATTTCCTTTCGCTATATGTTTATTGTTTAAATGTGGATTCATCGCAAATCTTGCACGAAGGAGAAAATAAATGTTTAAATCATGTGGGATTTACCCTGGCCTTGTTTGCTTTTTGCGATTTTCCGAAAGCCGTTTGCAAAAAATCTAAAGTCACAAACCATTGGTTTTCATAATTTTGCGCCAAAATAACAAAACAACAAATAAAAACCTGTAGATTATGACATTATTGATGATTGTAGAGTTGCTCGTAGTGCTGGTGGCTCTTTGGGTTGGAGCTCGTTATGGCTCTTTGGCTTTGGGAGCTATATCTGGAATAGGTCTCGCGTTACTCGTTTTTGGCTTTCAGCTAAAGCCAGGCAATCCGCCCACTGACGTGATATACATTATTATAGCTGCGGTGACTTGCGCCGGCATGCTTCAAGCTTCGGGTGGCATGGACTGGATGATTCAAATTGCTGAGCGCTTGTTGCGACGTCATCCTGAGCGCATTACCATCCTCGCTCCATTCACGACGTTTTTCCTTACGGTGCTCGTGGGCACGGGTCATGTGGTCTACACGCTCATGCCCATCATCTGCGACATCGCCCTGAAAAAAGGCATACGCCCTGAACGTCCTTGCGGCATAGCCAGCATTGCCTCGCAGATAGGTATCACTTGCTCGCCAATTGCCGCTGCGGTCGTGGCCTTCTCAGCCATAAGCATCGACAACGGCTTTCATGTCACTGGCGTGCAAATCATCCTTGTCACCATTCCGGCTTGTGTAATCGGAATATTATGCGCCGTGGCTGCAAGTTGGCATCGTGGCCTTGACCTTGACAAGGACCCTAAGTTTCAAGCCCTTATTAAGGATCCCGCGCAGCGTGAGTATGTGTATGGCAGCAACGCCACGACCCTCGACCGCGAGATCGCTTCTGAGAGCAAGCGTGCCGTATACATTTTTCTCTGCGCCTTGACGTTTATCGTCATTATATCC
The DNA here is from genome assembly GCA_036751585.1 of Prevotella sp. Lineage (GTDB taxonomy): Bacteria > Bacteroidota > Bacteroidia > Bacteroidales > Bacteroidaceae > Prevotella. The sequence goes on from DAIOUH010000016.1 coordinate 5,412, forward strand.
ATCGCCAGTATGGTAGGCGTAAACCTTTTGCCAACGTATGAGAAAGTGTGCGCAGTCAGCGGTCACCCTGGCGTTGTGACATTAGCTAATGGCGTGACGGAGACGGCTAAGCAACTTGCCAGCGCTGGAGTCGTGGTGTCTGGAGTTACGGAGGTGGTGCGTCAGCCGCTGTCTATGAACATTGTCATACAGATAACCATGATTACGGCAGCCGCGTTGATGATAATTTTCTGCAAGGCCAAGCCCAAGAAGGCCATAAGTGGGGCAGTGTGGCAAAATGGCATGGTTGCCGTGATAGCCATTTATGGCATAGCATGGATGAGCGATACCTATTTTGCCAACTACCAACCAGAGATACAGGCACTTCTCGCTAATCTCGTGAAGTCTTATCCTTGGACTATCGCCATTGCCTTCTTCTTTGTCTCCGTGCTCATCAACTCGCAAGGAGCCGTGGTCGTGTCAATGTTGCCGCTTGCCTATGCGCTCGGCATTGATGGTTGGATATTGCTTGGCGTTATGCCGTCGGTGTATGGTTATTTCTTCATCCCCAACTACCCGTCAGATATTGCCACGGTCAATTTTGACCGTTCCGGCACTACTGTCATAGGCAAGTACTTGCTCAACCACTCGTTTATGATGCCTGGTCTCGTACACGTGGTTATGGCCACGGTATCTGGGTTGGCAATAAGCTATGCGTATCATTTTTGGTTGGGGATTTATTGACTATGCGTGTCACGCCAAGCGAGTGCCTTATTTGTGTATGTACTCGCTTGGCGTGACTCCAAACTGCTTCTTAAATGCCACGGAAAAATGGGCTGCGGTGCCAAATCCTGTAATGATGGCCACTTCGGAGACGGTATGATTGCCTTCGCTCAGCAATCGCGCGGCGCGGTTGAGTTTGTATTTGCGGAAAAAGACACCAGGGGTGTCGCCGGTGAGTTGTTTCAGCTTGTAGTTGAACTTAGACTGGCTTATGAGCATGTCATGGCATACCGTGACCACGTTGAGCTCCATGTCGGCCGAGCGCTGCTTCATTATGGTGTACAATTCGTCCATGAACTTGCGGTCTGGCTCTGACATGGTGTCGCTGACGTCATTTGCCTCATCCGTGCCCGTACTTTCTCCGAGACGGCGGCGCATAGTCTTGATATTCTCAAGCTGCGACATGACGAGAGCCTTGAGATAAGCAGGGTCAAATGGTTTTGTGACATAAGCGACGGCTCCAAGACGCAGACCGTGGATTTGCTCATCGGTGTTCGACTTGGCCGTTATCATGACCACGGGTATGTGGCTCGTGTTTAAGTCGTCCTTTATCTTGCGGCACAAGTCGTAGCCAGACATCTTGCCCATGATGACATCGCTCAACACGATGTCGGGACACGTCTCCTTGATATCCGCGAGTGCGTCTTCCGCGGAATATCGGTTTATCACGTCAAATTCGCCATCGAAAATTGACCTTATGTATGTTGCCACGTCTGTGTCGTCGTCAACGATGAGTATCTTTTTACGCTCCTCTCCACTCAGATTTTGACGGCTTGTCTCAGTTTGAATTGGCAGTTTGGCCTGGGTAGTGTCGTGGGTTATGGGTATCTGCATTACCCTCTTTTGCTCTGTGGCACACTCCGATGGCGCATAGGCGTCCTTTGTCGCTGGTAACGTGAAACGGAACATTACGCCTTGCTCCGTGTTCATGACCTTTATTTGACCATGATGGAGTTGAACCAAGCGGTTGACATAATATAGCCCTATGCCTGAACCCCACCCGTAATGGTGATCACCCTTGGTGTCTGCCAATTGGTAATAGCGTTTGAACACGTCGCCCATTCGTTCCTGTGGGATGTGTGACCCACTGTTGAATACGCTTACCTTGAGCATGTCCATGCCATTTGTGCCATGGATACTGGAAATGGATTCATGTTTTTCATCGTATGAAATGGTGAGCGTGATCTTGATTATTCCTCCATCGGGCGTATGCTTCAAGGCGTTGGTGAACAAGTTGCTCATTATCTTCTCAAACTTGTCGGAATCCATCCACGTCTCTCCCACATTGGCATCAATGTCGCAAGTCAGGTTTATGCCGCGCACGCGTGCCGACTCCTCAAAGGTCATGCAGAGTTGGCGTGCTTGCCCCGCTACATCCACACGTCCTACCTTCAATCGCAGCGCGTCGGTCTCAAGTTGGTTGAAATCGAGCATTTGGTCGATTAGTCGAAGCATGCGGTTGACGCTCATGCACACGCGGTTGAGAGTGTCGCGAGCGTGGCGTGGTAGCGAATCGTCTGAGCGTAGCGACAATAGTGGCCCAGCGATGACAGTGATTGGATTACGGAACTCGTGTGAGATGTTGGCGAAGAAACTCATGTTCATCTCGTTGGCACGTTTCTCTCGCTCTCGCTCATGCCGAGCCTCCGCAAGCCGCATGTTGTTAGTGCGAAGGCGGAGGTAAAGCGAGTTCATGACATATATGATAAGCAAGGTGACGCACGCATAAGCGAACCATGCGGCCGAAGAAGCCCACCATGGCTGGCGCACGCGGATAAATATTGCTTGTTCGCCTTTGCCAGGAAGACCGGGTGACGTGACCGAGCGTAGGCGGAACACGTATTTGCCCGAAGGCAGGTTGGCGTAATGCGCGCCATGGCGATAGGTCACCTTTTGCCACTGGCGATCGTATCCGTCGAGGCGATACTGAAAGCCGATAGCGTTCGCGCGGCCGTAGTCGGGAGTGAAAAATGATATGTCGAGCGTGTTCTCGTCGTGTGACAAGGCGTAGTGTGTGCCACTGCTTATCTTGCCGCCCATCATGAGTCGTGCCCCTTTTTGGGTAGTAATGTTGATGGCGTATACGCGTGGCATGGCTTGTGTCGTAGATTCCTTGCCGCTTGAATTATACATATAGCACCCGTCAGAACTTCCAAGCACTACCCTGCCGTCGGGCGTTACGCATAAGGCGTTGTCGAAATATTGCCTGTTCAGTTCGTTCACGCTCGACGATAGCAGTGCGTTTGTCACTGTCGTGCCATTTTGTGGGTCATGGCATACAACGTCTTTAAGGGTTGTTATCCAAAGCCGTTTTTGAGGGTCTTCAGCAATCGCTTGCACATGCACGTCGTTTAGGAAGTTAGCTTTCTCTATCTTGTGCGATCGCATGTCGAGACGGTAAAGGCCAAAACGCTTCGTGCCTAACCACACGTGTTTGTAGGAGTCCTCGTAAGCGAAGGCTGGGTCAATGTTGCCGTCTGTTGGCGCGCCAGTCGTCATTAATGTCCGTGTGTGGCGCTTGCTTGGGTCATAGAGCATGATGTTCATGTTTTTCATGAACAACAACACCTTGCCATCATGCAGGGTGGTGAGTTGCGTCTCCTCGTCAAACCATTGGCTGTTGATGGCAATGCTGTGCGGGGTGGCAGAGCCATAGTCGAAACGCAGCAAGCCATTGCTGCTGCTTACGTAAAGACACTTATTGGCTTTCGTGCCGGAGCCGAGCCTTGTGGTAAGGTCTTTTGACCCATAGGCATCACTTTCGATAAAAGGCTGACTTCCACGGAGGCGGCAACTCGCCACCTGCCTATTGCCCACGAGCCACACGTGAGTGTCATCGAAAGGTATGGCATGGTTCAACTCGCGACGCCCATTTGGCACACTGTCGAAAATATGGCTGTAATGCCGTTCGTTGACATTGTTGCCATTCTTGTCGGCCACATACATACGCAGTGTGGTGCCAGCGATTATGTTGTCGCCGACCCGGGCAAGGCATGTGACATCTTTGCCGTGGGACTTTCGGCATAGTGCGTTGTCGTTGGCAGCCTTGAATCCCGTGGATTGTCCAGATATCATTTGATATCCAGCGTCTCGAAAGCCCACCCACACGCAATCCGACGCGTCGCGAAACGAGCAGGTTATGAGTTGTTGGGGTTTACGAAGTGAGTATGGCGCGTCGGGAATGTCAGCCATGGACGTTGTTGGTGGCGCGACATTGCCACTTGCTTTTCTTGCGTCCCTTGGGCCTACCACATAGTGTGAGTCGTGCCGTGACGTGGACACGACCACATGGTCAGGGTCGGCATCATCATCGATAGCAGTGATATTACAGTCGGTCTTGGGCAATCCAAACCGCTTGAACCGCCCGGCTCCGAGATACATCGCCAAGCCGTTTTGCGTGCCTATCCACATGCGTCCCTTGTGGTCGCGGTGTATCACGTTTATGTAGTCATCGGGTAGGGCGGTGGTGTCGCGCGAGTCATGGAAAAATTGCGTGTATGTTTGGCCGTCATACACGTTGAGGCCTGCCGACGTGCCAATCCATATCAAGCCTATGCTGTCTTGACCAATTGACGTGACATTGAGCGAAGACAACATGTTGTCGTTTGCCGTTTGGCTTCCCATGGGCATGAGCAGGGCGGCTGTGCGCTGTCGTGTCGAGTCCGCGACGTATAAGATGGAAAGGACACACAGCAGAATGACAGCCAAGGCTGCGACGGTTTTTCTCATTTATTTCTTGTATTCCATGTGCACCATCACGGGATAATGGTCGGAAGGCGCGCGGCGGTCGCGTACCTCGAATTTTATCTCTGAAGGCGCGTCGTTGCCTTTTTGCGATTCTGTAGTCTTAGGAGTCCAGTAGGCATTGGTGAGTATGCCGTAGCGGTCCACGGCGAACTGTGGCGACACGAACACGTGGTCTATGCGCGATGCCGACCAGAAGTTGGTGTTGAACGAGTTGAACGTGCCGTTCTCGGCAAAGCGCAGGCGCGCGGCGGTGTAGCTGTCCTTGAGTATGCCCGAGTCGGTGAATATCTTGAATATCTCGTTGTTTTGGTCAACGTTGAAGTCGCCTGTCACCACTACTGGCGCGCCTTTGGCAATCTCGCGAATCTTCTTCACTATGAGCTTGGCGGCCTCGCGGCGTGCCACTATCCCCACGTGGTCCATGTGCAGATTGAAATGGAAAAACCGGAAGCCAGTCTTCTTCTGCTTGAACTCTCCCCAAGTGCATATCCTTATGCAAGCGGCATCCCATCCTAACTTTGGCTTGTCGGGAGTCTCGTTGAGCCAGAAGTTACCATGGTTGAGCAGCGTGAGGTGGTCTTTCTTGTAGAACAGTGCCGAGTATTCGCCAGCCTCCTTGCCATCATCGCGCCCCACGCCAATATAGTCGTAGTTGTCGAGACCTGCACGAAGGTCACGAAGTTGACCGACGAGTACCTCCTGTGTACCGAACACGTCGGGAGCCTCAAAGTTGATCATGTCGCAAATCACCTTGCAGCGTGTCGCCCACACGTTGCCGTTTTTCTCGTCACTGCTGTTGCGATTGCGGATGTTGTAGGTTCCCACGAAGATGGATTGCGCGCTCATTGCCAAGGCGAAGAGCAGGCACGCGGAAGATAAAAACAGCTTTTTCATTGGTTTATGATTATTCAAGATTAAAAATCAGTTTTCGTGCGGAGACGGTCATCGCTTGTCTCGTAGCAGCGGCAAAGATATAATAAAAATATGAATCATCGACTTGTTTTTATTATATAATTGAAAGCTTTTGGAAGATAATGGAATAATATACTTGAATAATTGCTAACTTTGCATAGCGAAAATAGCGACGAAAGATTTTTTGTTTGTTTTCTTATGGATGACAAGTCAGTAGATATGCTTCACGGCCCCTTATTGGGCAAGATCTTGAGATATGCGGTACCCTTTGCTCTAAGTAGCATTCTTGAGCAATTGTTCATCACCATCGACGTGGCAGTGGTGGGCAGGTTCGCCTCCAGCGAGGCCCTTGCCGCCGTTGGTGCCAACACGTTTCTCATCAATCTCTTCATCAACCTTTTCATTGGCATCTCGCTTGGTGCCAATGTGGTGTTGGCCAATTTCATAGGGCAGGGCGACACCCAGCGCATTCGCCGTGCCGTCAGCACCACCGCGGCCTTGTCGCTTATCAGTGGCTTCCTGCTCTTGGTGGTTGGCTTGATTGCCTCAAAGCCCATGCTCTTGGCGATGGGCACGCCAGCCAACATCATCGACAACGCCACGCTGTTTCTCAGGATTTATCTGCTCGGTTCGCCGTTTTTCATGATCTACAACTTCGGCGCCTCCATCCTCAGGAGCAAGGGTGACACCCGTCGCCCGTTGAACATCCTTGTGGTGTCGGGCGTGATAAACACGGTGCTTAACCTTATCTTTGTCATCGGTTTCGACATGAGCGTGGCAGGCGTGGCCACCGCCACTGACATTGCCTATCTTTTCAGCGCGTCAGCGGTGGTGTGGTTCTTGCGCCACGACGACAGTGCTTTAAGGCTCAACCTGCGTGCCATAAAGCTGTATCCTCAAGAGATGAAGCGCATTCTCTATGTTGGCGTGCCGGCTGGGTTGCAAGGCATGGTGTTCTCGTTCAGCAACATCTTCGTGCAGTCGTCAATCAACTCTTTCGGCTCATCGGCTGTCGCCGGTGCGTCCATCTCCCAAAACTTCGATTCCTATTGCTATTTCCTGCTGTTCTCGTTCAGCAGCGCTTGCGTGACGTTTGTCGGTCAAAACTATGGCGCGGGAAAATATGACCGTTGCAAGCGGGTGTTCTGGATATGCCTCGCCGGTGGCACGATAGTTTGTTTCCTTGCCAACATGGCATTCTTGGTTTTCGCCAATCCCGTGCTGTCGCTGTTCACCGCCGATGCCAACGTGGTGCACTATGCCAAGGCTCGAATGTTCGCGGTGCTTCTCTTCCAGTGGGTAGCCACAGGCTACGAGATACCGTCTGCCGCCATGCGTGGCTTCGGCCATTCGCTTGAGCCTGCCCTGCTCACCATCTTTGGCACTTGCGTCTTGCGTTTGGTTTGGATATTCTTGGTATTACCGATATGGCCGGGATTCAGCCAATTGATGTACTGCTATCCCATTTCCTGGGTCCTTACGAGTTTGTTTGTTGGAGGGTTGTTTTGCTATTATTGGCGGAAGTATCTTTCACCTGCGACACGACAAAACTCCTGAGCTCAATGACCTTTTTCTGGGGAATGGTATAGCGCTCGCGTTTCCACTTGGCAATGATTTCATTGGCCTTGTTCAATTCCTCCTCCTCATGGCTTTCAAGATAGAACAAGAGTCGAGCCATTGGCAAAATGAGGTTGTTTGCCTTTAACCTTGGCAGTACCTTCGCGAGTTCAGTGCGGCTCTTCGCCGTGTTCTCTCCCAACGCGAGTCGCGCGGCGTAGAACGCGAAAAAGAAATGCGCCTTGTCGTTGGGAAGGTAAGTCTTGCACGTCTTGAGCGATTCCATCATTTGCCTAATCTCGCAAATGATGAGGTCGTGGCTTCCAGCCGTGCCGTAACCCTTGCCCATGAGCAAGCCAACGGCCATTCTCGTTAGGGTCTGCGTGTCTTTGTCCACGTCGACCGATTTCTTCACGGTCACGGCTATTGGCCTGATATATTGCGGCTTTATGCTTACCGCGGCAATAGCCACGCCCGGTAAGCTGACCACGAGATATTGACCTTGCTTGCCAGGCAAGCGTTGCACTATGCCTGTGATGCCCTCAAAAGGCCCGTCCATGATTTTCACCTCGCTGCCTTTAGCCAAGTTGAGCTCCTCAGGCTTGAAATACGTGAGCTGCGCGCCTTCCACGTCGTTTATCTTTTGGAAGTTGAGCATATCCTTGTCGCGAACCTGCACGTATTTCGTTGTACCGTTTCTCATGACGTGACATTTCAAGAACATATAGTCTCGCAGCCGGCTTGTGTCCTTGAAGTTGATGAGGTCTTTCCTTGCGCCCCTCACGAACACGAGACCGGCTATGGCAGGTTGCAACACGCGTGTCTTTCTGCCAAGCCTGTCGCGCAAGCAGTAGCGCATGGGTATGTAGGTCTGGAATCCATGCGCGGAAAGCTCGTCTTGGGCTTCCATCTCCTTCCTGTAGCTCACGGCAAACACGTACCATCGCTCAATGGCATTGTCGGCAAGCTTGTGTGAGACAATTGTTGGCATCACGAATACTTATTATCACAAGAGCTTATTTTCTCAAGTAGTCGCTCCTCGACGTACCAATGCAGCTGTTTGGCATTTGGATGTGCAACATGGCGCAAATGGTAGGCGCGATGTCGGTTATGTGCACTGCTGCCGATGTCTGTCCGTGTGGCACGTTCCATCCATAAAGCACGAATGGGATGTGGGTGTCGTATGGGTTCCACTCTTGGTGGGTGGTGCCGATATACTTGTCGGAGCCGCTCACGTTTTCCCAGCCGGCCTTGGGCACGATGAACACCTCGCCGCTTCTTCCGCGACGATAGCCGTTTACTATCATCTCGCGTATGGGTTGTGGCACGGTGGTGGTGAGCACCTTCTGACAATCCACGGCATAGAGAATGCTGTCGTTTTGTTGTAACTTGGCGCAAACGGCGGCCTTTACGTCGTCCATCGACTTGCCGGCTTTCGCGGCACCATCCTCATTGATGTAGACCCAGCCGTCGTTCACCTTCTTTATCACGGGGCTGAATCCGAGCTCCTGTTCCAGTTGAGCCTCGTATGGCTTCAGCGTGTTGCGGAAGTCCAAGCCACCTGCCGGCATGTGATGAGCCTTGAGGAAGTTGTGGTTGTGGGAGCCACCGTGGTCGGCGGAGAGGAACAACAGCCATTGGCCTTTGCCCACTTTCTCGTCGAGCGTCTTCATGAACTGCGCGAGTTGGTTGTCGAGTTCCATGTACACGTCGTGGTTTTCCTTGCCGCGTGTGCCGTAGACATGGCCTATGGCGTCGGTCGACGACACGCTGATGGTCAGCAGGTCGGTGATGGAGTCTTGGCCGAGGTGCTCGTTCTCAAGTGCCGCCTCTGCCATCTGGAACGTCTTGGTGACGCCTATTACCGATGTCTTGACTTCTGTCTTGGGTTTGGTGCCAATCTTCTTGTTCTCTTCCTTCACCCAGTCTGGCAACTGGTTCATATAATAAGTGGACGTGACGAAGTGCCCTGCCGACGTGTCCCACCAGTAGGCGGCATCGGCACCGTGACCAGCGGGGAGAATGGCGGCGCGGTCTTTCAGGGCAACGCCAATGACCTTGCCATTGAAGTTGGTAGCTATCTTCAGCATGTCGCCTATGCCGGTTGCCAAGAGGTTGCGTGGCGACATCATGCCCTCCTTGCTGTTGGACCCCACGCTTTTCACGTCAGGGTCGTCGCAGCAGTAAGTCCACTTGCCGTTGAGGTTGAAGTTGTTCGACACGATGCCCGTCAGTGCCGGCACGCTGCCCGTGTATATGCTGGAGTGTCCCACGGCGGTCACGGCGGGGAGATAGTTGATGAGCGTGTTCTCGAAGCTGAAGCCATGGTCCACGAGGTTGCGCAAGCCGTCTTTGCGATACTGGTCGTAATAGTAATAGAGGTAGTCCCAGCGCATCTGGTCCACCACGACACCAACGACGAGCTTTGGTCTGTTGATTTGGCCAAAAACGCCAAGGGCGGCGAGAAGGCACAACACTACTGTCAGTTTACGTTTCATTATAAATTGTCTTTTTTGTCTTTGTTCTGCAAATAATACTTGTTTTTGACTTTGCGTTGCAAAGATACTCGTTTTTGCTTATATACACAATTATTTGTCGTTGCAAAACAATTAAAGTTGGCCTTTACCACTTGAGGCGACTATTGAAAACGACAAAAGATAGGTGATCTTTGCTCATACACCCTGACGGTTTGTGATATAAATCCGAAACTTGATCGTTTAATTGAATGCATTTTATCGAACTTTGTGCAACAGAAAATTGCACTTTATCGAAGTTTAAGCTGCTGCTTTTTGCATTTTATCGAAGTTTGGAGCTTAAAAACATGCATTTTAGCAAAGTTTTGTTTACTTATAAACTTGATATTGAGGAAAATATCATATTTTTGCAGAAAAACAATGGATATGTTGACTGTAAATAGCAAACTTGCAAGGAAAGTTCCCCATTGGCATGAGCTTGAAAGGTTAAGTAAAAAAGACAAAATCGATATTATTGCCTTGCTTTCCACATCAATAGCCAATGCGGAGAATGCCAATGCTCCTAAAGACAGAACACGGGAGATGATAGAACGTTGCTGTGGTTCCTGGGTTGGCGAACAGTCAGCGGAGAAAATCATTGATAATATAAACACAAATAAAGTCTTAAAGGCTGACCCAATTTGAAATCGAGAATAATGGAAACAATCAAGAACGACAAGCTCACGCTTACCATCTCCGAGCATGGGGCTGAGCTGCAAAGCATCAAGGACAATGGGGGAGAGGAGTATCTCTGGCAAGGCGACCCTAAATACTGGGGCAGGCGCTCGCCGATCCTGTTCCCTATCGTGGGCACGGTCTGGAAGAACAAGTATCGCGTCAACGGCAGGGAGTATGAGCTTTCGCGACACGGCTTCGCCCGCGACACCGAGTTCACGCTTCTTGCCAAGGGCGACAGCCAGGTGGTGTATGGCTTGCACGACAACGCCGAGACGATGAAGGTCTACCCCTTCCATTTCAACCTTGCCGTGAGCTATAAGCTGACCGGCAACAAGATCCACGTGGTGTGGCACGTGGAGAACACCGACGACAAGGAGATATTTTTCCAGATAGGCGGCCATCCTGCCTTCCTCGTGCCCGGCGCTAAGGCTGGCGAGCCGCTTAAAGGCGCGCTCCGTTTCGACAATCCTGAGCCGATGCGCGTGTTCATCAGCAAGGAGGGATTCCTCACCAAAGGCTATCACGAGGTGGCGACCGACAAGGGTCTCTTCCGTTTTACGGAAGACAGCTTCAAGGACGATGCCATCGTCTTCGATCACAGTCAGATTCGCCATGTTGAGTTGCTGGATGAGGCGGGCAAGCCACACGTGACGCTCGACATCAAGACACCTGCCGTGGGCATTTGGACACCATGCGGCAAGCACGCGCCATTCGTCTGCATCGAACCGTGGTATGGCGTGACCGACTGGGCGGAGTTTGATGGCGAGCTTAAGGATAAATACCTCATAAACAAGCTCTTGCCAGGCAGCAGCTTCATGAGCGAGTATATCATCACGATAGGATAAAAAAATATCGCATCGGCTTAACGGTGTAAAGCCGATGCGATAACGGTGTAAAGGCATCGCGATTCAAGCGTGGAGGCGTCGCGATTCAAGCGTGAAGCCGACGCGATTTAAGCGTGAAGCCGAAAGGCATCAAGACAGGCTAAATGAGACCTGCGATGTCGCTGAAAGATTTGGCGCGAAAGAGCCGGGGAAAGCAGCCGCTTTCCTCGGCTCTTTCCATTTTCCATTGCAACTCGTAGGGCACGTGGACGGCGTATCCGCCAAGGTTCAGCACTGGCAAGATGTCGCTCTTGAACGAGTTGCCAATCATGCACAGCTGGTCGATATTGATGTTGAAAAGCTGGCAGAGGTGCTTGTATTCGTGTGCGGTCTTGTCGGCCACCACTATGCAGTCGTCGAAGAAAGGCGAAAGCCCCGACCGCTTGAACTTGTTTTCCTGGTCAAGGTTGTCGCCCTTGGTGAAGACCACCATCTCGTATTTGCCGCAATCGCGAAGCGCCCTCAGCGTAGGCTCTACGCCAGGCAGAGGCGTGGCTGGCATGCTGAGCAAGCTCTTGCCCAGGTTGATGACTTCGGTGATGATGCCGCTATCGACCTTGCCTCCAGACACTTTTATGGCGTTCTCGATGAGCGATATGGTGAACGCCTTGCTGCCATAACCGAGGAGGGCCATGTTGGCCGTCTCGGTGCTGAAGAGGCTCGCCGCTATTTCTTGTTTGCCGCCATAGCGGGAGAGCAGCTGGCAATAGCTGTCCTCCACCTCGTCGAAATGGCCTTGGCAGTCCCAAAGCGTGTCGTCGGCGTCGAAGGCCAACAACTTGATGTCGCAATTTGTCAAGTGTTTCATACGTGACATCTTCTCTTTGTTAATTTTTCATCTCGAACACCAAGGTGCCACCATTTACCATGTCCTTGTGCTTGATGGCCGTGCCCTTGACGCGCTTGCCGTTAAGCGTGACACCATCGACGAGGTATCTGTCTGGCGAATAGTTTTCTGCCTTGATGGTGAGTGTCTTCCCGTTTTCCAAATGCAGCGTGGCGGTCTTGAAGAGGGGCGTGCCGAGCTCATACTCGCAGCTGATGGGGTTGAGAGGGTAGAAGCCCAAAGCGCTGAGTACGTACCACGCCGACATCTGTCCACAGTCCTCGTTGCCGCAAATACCGGCTGGAGTGTCATTGTATAGTTGGGTGAGTATTTCCCTCACATATTTCTGCGTCTTGTGCGGCTGTCCTATCTTGTTGAATATGTAGGCGGCGTGGTGGCTCGGTTCGTTGCCATGGGCGTATTGCCCAATCATACCCGTGCTGAAAAGCGGCAGCTCCGCGTTTGCCTTTGGGGTATAGGTGAAGAAGCTGTCGAGCTTCGCGGCGAAAGCCTTCTTGCCGACGAGCTTCTCCAGTCCCTTTATGTCGTGCTGCACCGACCACATGTAGTGCCATCCATTGCTTTCGCAGATGTGCGGGGTATAGTCGTCGGGCGAGTATGCAGGTTGGAAGGTGCCATCGGAGCGTCGTGGCTGCATGAAGGTGCTTGACTTGCAGTAGACGTTGCGGTAGTTTTGCGCGCGCTTGGCGAAAGTCTTGTAAACATCGGTTTTGCCCATGTGCTTTGCCAGGGCGGCGATGCACGCGTCGTCGTAGGCATATTCCAATGTGCGCGACAACGACCAGTCATCGCTGAGCGTAGGCTCCTTGACATCGTAGGGCACGTAGCCGAGCTTCTTGTAAAGTCCGATGCCACGATAGCCGTCCAGGTTGGCGGTCTTGACGCATTGCTCCAGTGCATCTTTCTCGTCGATTCCAGGCACGCCCTTGAGCACCGCTTCGGCTATCACGGACGCGGCATGGTAGCCTATCATCATGTCGGTCTCCGATGACCACATGTTCCAGACGGGAAGTCGCCCGTTCTCCTTGCTGAAGGCCAAGAGCGAGTTCACCATGTCGCTTGCGCGCGACGGTATGAGTAGGTCGTAGAGCGGATGGGCGGCGCGATAGGTGTCCCACAAGGAGCAGGTCTCATAGTTGTTCCAGCCTGTGGTCTTGTGAGGCTTCCTGTCGGCGCCGAGGTACATTCCGTCCACGTCGCACAGCAGTGTCGGGGCTATCATGGCATGGTAGAGGGCGGTGTAGAAAACGGTCTGCTCGGCACGGGTGCCACCTGTTATCTCAATCCTTCCAAGCTCCTTGTTCCACTCGTCCTCGGCACGCTGGCGCACGGTGTCGAAGTCAAGGTTCGCCACCTCAGCCTTGAGGTTTTTCGCGGCACCTTCTGTGCCGGTTGGCGAGATGGCGGTGGCCACGGTGAGCTGGCTTGCCCCATTTGTGGCGAACCGTATGCGTGCCACCACGCCCTCACCGTCTTTGTGACCGTCGAGTTTCGTCTTCTCTATCTCCACCGATTGCATGGGTTGCGAGAAACGTGTGCGAAACCACACCTTTTGGTTGCGCGCCCATCCGTCGGAGAAGCGATAACCCTCTATGGTGAACGAGTCGACCACCACGATTTTAGAGTCGGTCGTGGCATCCCAGTTCATGGCCTTGGCGAGGTTGAGGATGACCATGCGCTCCTTGCCGTTTGTGGGGAACGTGTAGCGTTGCACGCCGCAGCGTGGCGTCGCCGTCAACTCCACGTTGATGTCATAATCGGTAAGCCTCACTTGATAATAACCAGCATGCGCTGTCTCGTCCTTGTGGCTGAAGCGTGAGTATATGCCCAATGGTGCCTTGCCTTCACGCACGGGCAGCGTCACGGGCATGAACGAGATGTCGTACATGTCGCCCGCGCCAGTGCCCGACAGGTGGGTGTGGCTAAAGCCCGCTATGGTGCTGTCGGGGTAAAAATATCCGGCTATCCGGTCCCATCCTGGCAAGCCATTGTCGGGGCTGAGCTGCACCATGCCAAAGGGGGCTTGTGCTCCAGGATACGTGTTGCCGGTGTAGTCGGTCCCTATTAGGGTGTTCACTTTTCGCGCGTAGTTGTCGGCAAACAAGGCCGATGGCAAAAGGCATGCGAGAAAGGCGGCTATGAGTAATCTTGTGTTTTTCATTTGTTTTATGGATTTGAGCTATTGGTGGTGATAGTCGTATGCAAAGGTCAGAAAAAAGGCCGAGACTTTTTTCTCAAATCCCGGCCTTGGCGATATAGGCATCTCAAAGAGAGCCTGATAAAGATACTTTTTTATTAATCGTTCTTGTCGTCGAGCATCTCGAATCCGCAATAAGGCACGAGTACCTTCGGCACGCGAATGCCCTCAGGAGTCTGGTTGTTCTCCAGAATTGTGGCCACGATGCGTGGCAAAGCGAGCGCTGAACCGTTGAGCGTGTGGCAGAGCTCAATCTTCTTGCTGTCTGAGCGACGGAAGCGGCAGTGCAGGCGATTTGCCTGATAGCTCTCGAAGTTGCTCGTGGAGCTCACTTCCAACCAGCGCTTTTGCGCGGCTGACCATGTCTCGAAGTCGACGCAGATGCTTGACGTGAAGCTCATGTCGCCACCGCAGAGCAGCAGGAGGTGATAAGGAAGCTCCAGCTTCTTGAGCAAGCCCTCCACGTGGTCAAGCATCTCGTGCCATGACTGGTAAGAGTGCTCAGGCGTGTCGATGCGCACGATTTCCACCTTGTCGAACTGGTGCAGGCGGTTCAGACCACGCACGTCCTTGCCGTAAGAGCCAGCCTCGCGACGGAAGCAAGCAGAGTAGGCACAACACTTGATAGGCAGGTCTTTCTCATCGAGAATCTCGTCGCGGAAGAGGTTCGTGACAGGCACCTCGGCGGTAGGAATGAGGAAGAGGTTGTCGAGGTTGGCATGATACATCTGGCCCTCCTTATCAGGGAGCTGGCCTGTGCCGTAGCCTGAAGCCTCGTTTACCACGTAAGGAGGCTGAATCTCCACGTAGCCAGCCTTGCGAGCTTCGTCGAGGAAGAAAGCCTCAAGCGCACGCTGGAAGCGAGCCATCTTGCCGATGTATACAGGGAAACCGGCACCCGTGATCTTGACTCCGAGGTCGAAGTCTACGAGATTGAACTTCTTGAGCAAGTCCCAATGGCAAAGAGCTCCCTCTGGCAGCTCAGGCTTCACGCCGCCTTCCTTGATGACGACGTTGCTTGAAGCGTCCTTGCCCTCTGGCACCTTATCGTTGGGGATGTTTGGAATGTCGAGAAGCTCGTTGGTCATGTCGGCCTGAGCCTTGTCGTAGAGCTCCTGAAGGGCCTTGTCATCGGCCTTGAGCTCAGCCACCTGAGCCTTGATTTTCTCGGCCTCGTCTTTCTTGCCCTCTTTCATCAGTCCGCCGATCTGCTTTGAGAGCTGGTTTTGCTGCTGTTTGTTGCTGTCGAGCTTTTGTTGCGTCTCACGGCGTATCTTGTCGTATTCGAGTACTTTTTCCACTGCTTCGCGCGCGTTGGGGAAATGCTTCTTCTCCAATCCTTTAACTACGCGCTCTGTCTCCTCGGTAATGAGCTTTAATGTAAGCATGACTCTGTGTATGTTTAAATAGTTTTTCTTTTGCTTGCAAAGTTACAAAGAATATGTCATTAATCGCTTTTTTGGCGATAAAATTATTTCTCCCTGGTAAGCAAAAAAAAGCGGGGCAGACAGAATCTGCTCCGCTTATATTTGGTCGTAAGTATTATTCTTACTTCACGTAAACCACGGCGAGACGGTTTGATGTCACACCCTGTACGCCCTTACCAGAAGCGCTGTCGACGATGACGCCACGAGTCTTCAGGTAGCTTGCCACTGCATCGGCACGAGCCTGAGACAGACGGTCGTTGAGCTCCTTAGAACCCTCTGGAGAAGCGGTACCAACAATCTCCACGTGGCTGCCGCTCTTGATGCTGTTGAGAGCCTTCTTCATCTCAGGAACGAGGGCTGACTTGCCCTGCTGGAATGTCACGAAGAAGAGGTTGTCGATGCGGACGGTGTTGGTCTTTGTGGTCTCCTTCTCAACAGGAACTTCCTTCACTACTTCCTTCACTACCTCCTTAGGCTTCTGTGCGAGCTGAGCGCGAAGGTCGTTGATCTCGTCGTTCAGAGGAGTGATGTCAATCTTCTTGAAGTTGTGAGTGCCGTTTGAAGTCTTGAACTTGTAGTTGAAGCCAACCTGAAGGGCGAGCTGAGCGCAACGCTTGTCAAACTGCACTGCGTCCTTAGGTCCGTGGGTCAGGTTCCAATAGATACCCGGCTCGATGTACAGCTGCAGAGGCTTGCTTGCGCCACCGATGTTCCATGCGAAAGTCATGGAAGTCTTGGCGGTGAGGTCGTCGTTGTCGCCAACGTTACCATCCTCATTGATGGCCTTGTCGCCATAGTACTTTGTCAGGCCGATACCCAGCTCAGTGCCAAGCTCGAACACCTTGTTCTCGTTGTAGCCGAGGAACAGGTTTGTCCAGTTGATGGTTCCGTTCAAGCCGAAGTTGAATGACTTAACGAAAGTCTTGGAGTTGAGAACCAGGTTCTCAGGAATTTGAGCCACGAAACGGTTGTCACCAAAGTTGGCCAGAGCCTCAAAGTTAGCGCCGAATACCGGTGAGAAGTTCTTGCCGAGCTTCAAGCCAAAGTTGGGGTTGAGTGGGAACGTGTGGTTAAATGTAAGAGGTGTTGAAACACCAATCTTGGCACCAAAATACCAGTTGTCGAGAAATTTCGCTTTCTGCAGTCCTTCCTGTGCGCTTGCGCTACCACAGCCAAGGGCTACAATGGCCAAAGCCAAAATCGCTTTTTTCATAGTGTTAGTTATTTGTTTTTGCTTAATACCTGTTGCAAAGTTATGTGTTTTTTCTGAATGTTATGTCACTTTTTCGGAAAAAGATTTTTTGTTTTTTGTTTTTTCTTGATTTATGTTATGTAAAATGCCATTTTATGCAGAAAAAAAGGCAGGACACCCACTGGTGCCCTGCCTCTGCCAAAAATTATAAATTGATAGGTTGGTTACTTTCGCAAGTAACTATCTACTTCAGCAGCAACTTTTCTTCCGCTTGCCAATGCCCTGACGACAAGGCTGGCACCATTGGCGGCATCTCCCGCAACGAAAACGTTGGCTGGATATTCTGGTTGTTGTGGCCTGAGGAATCCCATGGCGAGCAACACCATGTCGGCCTTGATGATCTCAGGCTCTTTTGCCGGTTTCATCAGTGGGCGTCCGCCATCTGGGTTGGGCACCCATGTGATTTCCTGCACTTTCACACCGGTAAGTTTCCCGTTCTTGCCAAGGAACTCAAGCGAATTGATATTCCAACGGCGCGTGCATCCCTCTTCGTGCGCGAACGTGGTCTTGAGGGTGCGCGGCCAGTTAGGCCAAGGGTTCTTCGGGTCATCGGGACCCTCCACGGGCTTGGGCATGATTTCTATCTGGGTCACGCTCTTGGAGCCTTGGCGGTGGGCTGTGCCTATGCAGTCGGAACCTGTGTCGCCGCCACCGATGACAAGCACGTCCTTGCCTTTGGCGTTGACGAGCTGGTCCTTGGTGAACTCCTCGCCCATGAGCACCCTGTTTTGCTGCGAGAGCATCTCAAGCGCGAAGTATACGCCTTTCAAGTCGCGTCCAGGTATTTTGAGGTCGCGGGCTTGCGGTGTTCCAGTGCAGACCACCACGGCATCGAACTCCTTTGAGAGTTGTTCCACAGTGGTCTTCTTGGTGTTGCCCAAGGTGTTGTCGTTTTGTATGTTTACCGGCTCCGTGGGGTTGACGGGAACCAGCATCACGCCAAACTCGAACTTTATGCCCTCCATCCTCAGGTATTCCATCTTCCTGTCGATGAGAGCCTTGTTGAGCTTGAAGTTGGGGATGCCGAAGCGCAACAGTCCACCGGCGTTCTCGCGAGCGTCAAACACCGTTACCTCATAGCCTTTCTGGTTAAGCTGTGTCGCCACGCTGAGTCCGGAAGGGCCTGCTCCGACCACTGCCACTTTCTTGCCGTTTCGCTTTGGAATGTGCGGATGCACGAAGTCCTCGTTGTAGGCGTGCTCGATGATGGCTGCCTCGTTCTCGCGGTTGGTCGTGGGCTCGTGCTCCATGAGGTTGAGCACGCACGCCTTCTCGCATAGGCCAGGGCAAACGCGCCCCGTGAACTCAGGGAAGTCGTTTGTGGCGGTGAGCAACTCGTAGGCGAGTTTCCAGTCACCTTTATATAATGCGTCGTTCCATTCCGGCATCTTGTTGTGGAGAGGACAAGCCCAGTGGCAGAACGGCACGCCGCAATCCATGCATCGGCTTGCCTGCAACTGTCTGTCGCGCGAGTTGAGCGTTTGCTCCACCTCGCCGAAATCGTGTATTCTATCATGTATTGGACGGTAGCCGGCCTCTTTACGCTCTACCTCCAAAAATCCTCTTGGATTACCCATGTGTCTTAATGTCTAATTGATTAATGATTTAACATCCGACATTATATTAATAGTCTCTTTGAATGTCGGAAATCTTCTGCTGGAGCTTCTTCACCTGCTCTTCTTGCAGCACGCGCTTGTACTCGATAGGCACCACCTGGATGAAGTCCTCGATGTAGCGGTTCCAGTCGTCGAGCATAGTCCTGGCGAGTTTAGAGCCAGTGTAGAGATAATGCTGACGCACGAGCTCGTGCAGCTCCTTGCGGTATGTGGTTTCCTCCACGAGGTTGATCTCCACCATACCCATGTTGCAGTAGTAGTCGAAGTCGTGATCCTTGTCCCAGACATAAGCCACGCCTCCCGACATGCCAGCCGCGAAGTTGCGACCAGTCTTTCCGAGCACGACCACGCGTCCGCCGGTCATATATTCGCAACAGTGGTCGCCAGCGCCCTCTACCACGGCTATGGCGCCAGAGTTTCTCACGGCGAAGCGTTCGCCGACCTTGCCGTTGACGTAAAGCTCACCAGTGGTGGCACCGTAAAGGCCAGTGTTGCCAGCGATGATGTTGTCCTCGGCGTTGAAGTTGGACCTGATAGGCGGCAGGATGCTGATGCGACCGCCAGATAGACCCTTTGCGAAGTAATCGTTGGTCTCACCCTCCAACTTGAAGTTGACACCGTGCACGAGGAACGCGCCGAAGCTCTGACCGGCTGAGCCCTTGAAGCGCACGTTGATAGTGTCGTTAGGCAGTCCGGCCTCACCGTATTTCTCGGCTATGATACCTGAGAGCATTGCACCCACGGCGCGGTTGGTGTTGCGGATGGCGAAGTCGAGATTGACCTCTTCCTTGTCTTGAATAGACTTCTGCGCTCCGGCGATAATCTGCTGGTCAAGCAGATTAGTGAGTTCGTGGTCTTGGGTCTTAGTGCAATAGAGACTCACGTCGCCAGTCTCCTTCTTCTCCATGCGTGCGAAGTTGAGGCTGTCCCATTTGGCTTGCACGTTTGCAGGAGCCTTGGCCCAAATCTTTGAAGTGTCGCGCCTCTGAAGAAGTTCCGTGTGGCCAATGATGTCGTTGAGGCTCGTGAATCCCATTTCGGCGAGATACTCTCTCACGTGCTGGGCGAGGAACTTGAAATAGTTTATCACATAGTGGTAGTCTCCACGGAAGTGCTTTCTCAGTCGCTCATCTTGAGTGGCCACGCCCATCGGGCACGTGTTGGATGAACACTTGCGCATCATCACGCAACCAAGGGTGATGAGTGGTGCCGTGCCGAAGCCGAACTCCTCGGCTCCAAGCAGAGCCATGATGATGACGTCGCGTGCTGACTTCATTTGTCCGTCCACTTGCAGACGTGTGAGTGAACGCAGACCGTTCTTCACGAGTGTTTGTTGCGTCTCGGCTATGCCAATCTCAGGCGAGATGCCGGCGAAACGCATAGACGATGCAGGGCTCGCGCCCGTGCCGCCCTCGGCTCCCGACACGACCACGAGGTCGGCCTTTGCCTTGACCACGCCGGCGGCGATGGTGCCAACGCCACTCTCGGCAACGAGCTTGACACTGATGGCAGCCTTGGGGTTAACATTCTTCAAGTCGAAGATGAGCTGCTTGAGGTCCTCGATTGAGTAGATGTCGTGGTGAGGCGGTGGAGAGATAAGGGATATGCCAGGTATGGAGTTGCGGGTCTTGGCGATAATCTGGTTCACCTTGAATCCAGGCAACTGACCACCCTCGCCAGGCTTCGCGCCTTGTGCCACCTTAATCTGTATCTCCTCGGCGTTGACGAGATATTCTGTCGTCACGCCGAAACGCCCAGAAGCCACCTGCTTGGTCTTCGACGATAGGCTGATGCCGTCGACCTTGGCGTGGTAGCGCGCGTTGTCCTCGCCGCCCTCACCGGTATTTGACCTCGTGCCAAGGGCGTTCATGGCGAGGCAGAGAGCCTCGTGAGCCTCGGCGGAAAGTGCGCCAAAGGACATGGCACCAGTGACAAAATGCTTTACAATCTTCTCAACTGGCTCCACCTTCTCGATGTCGATAGGGTTGCGCTTCCAGTCGAGGAAGTCGCGCAGGAACAGCGGTTCGGGCTTGTTGTCGACGAGGCTCTCAAACTTCTTGAAGGTCTCGTAGTTGCCAGTGCGTGTGGCAAGTTGAAGCGTGGCGATGGTCTCTGGGTTCCACGCGTGCTTGATGCCGTCCTCGCGCCAGTGGAACTGCCCGAGGTTGGGCAGTGGATGCTCAGTGTCGGCGTTGGCCTCCTTCAAGGCCTTGTCGTGGAATGCCACGGCGTCGCGTGCGATGGTGTCAAGGCCAATGCCGTCTACCGTGCTCGTCTCTGTGCCGAAATAGGTACGGAGCAATCCCTCCGACAAGCCGATAGACTCGAAGATTTGCGCTCCACGATAAGAACGGATAGTGGAGATGCCCATTTTTGCCATTATCTTGAGCAAGCCCTTCTTCACGGCTTTTATGTAGTTGGCCTCTGCCGTTGCGTAGTTTTCTTGAATCTTGCCTTTCTTCACGAGGTCGTCGAGAATGGCGTAGGTCATGTATGGGCACAGGGCCGATGCACCGTAGCCGAGAAGCAACGCGGCGTGCATCACCTCGCGTATTTCGCCGCTCTCCACGATCAGCGCGGTCTGCACACGCTTGCCCACGTTGATGAGGTAGTGGTGTACGGCACTGACGGCAAGGAGCGAAGGAATGGCCACGTGGTCCTTGTCGACATCGCGGTCGGAGAGTATTATGTAGTTGAAACCCTCGTCCACGCTCTTCTCCGCGTCGTGGCAGAGCTTGTCCAAAGCCTCGCGCAGGGCCTCGCCAGGATGCTCCGTGCCCTTGGGCGACGGCACGAAACAGATGCTGAGCTTGCGAGTGTTGAAGCCCTTGTAGCGTATGTTTTGCAGGATGTCGAGCTGGCTGTTGGTAAGGATGGGGTGGGGCAGGCGTACCATCTTGCAGTTGGTCTCGTTTGGATTGAGGATTCCCGTGCCCACTCTTCCGATATATTCCGTCAGGCTCATCACGAGTTGTTCGCGGATGGAGTCGATGGCAGGGTTGGTGACCTGCGCGAACTGCTGGCGGAAATAGTTGAAGAAAATCTGTGGCTGGTCTGACAGCACGGCGAGAGGCGTGTCGTTGCCCATCGATGCCGTCGGCTCCTGGCCCTTTATAGCCATGGGGATGAGCGTGTCGGTCACGTCTTCCTCGCCAAAGCCGAACTCCACTTCCTTGGCCTCAAGGTTCTCCACGGCGTTGCTGACCTTTCTTCCGGTGTGGATGTTCTCAAGCTGTATGCGGTTGGTGTTGAGCCATTGGCGATAAGGGTGCTCGTGGGCGAGACGGTCTTTTATCTCGCCATCGTAGTATATCTTGCCCTCTTGGGTGTCGATGAGCAGTATCTTTCCCGGTTGCAGCCTGCCCTTCTCGGCGATGACTGTCGGGTCGAAGTCCATGACTCCCACTTCCGACGCCACGACCATCGTGCCCGTCTTGGTGATGGTGTATCTGGCTGGGCGCAGGCCATTGCGGTCGAGCATGCCACCGGCGAAACGACCGTCGGAGAACAGCAGGGCGGCAGGACCGTCCCACGGCTCCATGAGGATGGAGTGATACTCATAGAAAGCCTTAATGTCCTCGGTGATAGGGTTCTTGTCGTTGAAGCTCTCGGGCACCATTATGCTCAGGGCCTTCGGCAGCGACATGCCGTTCATGACGAAAAACTCGAACACGTTGTCCAAACTTGCCGAGTCGCTCATGTCGGGCTGGATGATTGGCGAAATCTCGTGGATGTCGCCCAATGCGTCTGATGAGAGCACTGCCTCGCGCGCCTTCATCCATGAACGGTTGCCGCGAATGGTGTTTATCTCACCGTTGTGCGCCAAGAGGCGGAAAGGCTGGGCGAGCGACCACGTGGGGAACGTGTTTGTGGAGAATCGGCTGTGAACCAATGCCAGGCCGCTCGTGAAATAGCTATTGGTGAGGTCAGGGTAATACTGCCTCAGCTGGAGGCTCGACAGCATGCCCTTGTAAACGATGTTCTTGCTTGACAAAGAGCAAATGTAGAAATCCTTGTCGTGTATCCGACGCTCTATCTTCTTCCTGATGAGATAAAGCATACGCTCGAACACGGCCACCTTGTCATCGGAGACTCCGGTGATGAACACCTGTTTTATGGCAGGTTCCGATTCGGCGGCAGCCTCGCCAAGGCAGTCGGGGTTGGTAGGGACGGTGCGCAGGTGCATCAGTTGCAGGCCTTCGCGCTCAATCTCCTCAATCATGATGGACAGAATCTCTTGCTGGCGTTTCTCATCCTTTGGCAGGAAGATGAGGCCAGTGCCATACTTTCCTTTCTCGGGTACTGGTATGCCTTGGAGAAGGATAAACTCATGGGGAATTTGCAGCAGTATGCCAGCTCCGTCGCCCGTCTTGCCGTCGGCACCCTCGGCGCCACGGTGACGCAGGTTCTCAAGAACCTTCAGGGCGTCGTCTACAAGCTGGTGACTCTTTCCGCCATGGATGTTAACTACCATTCCTACGCCACAAGCGTCATGCTCGTAGGAACTGTTGTACAGTCCATTTGTTTGCATTTGCTAATGTTTTTGTGTTTTACCTATCAATTCGTTTGCAAAATTAATAAATATATCACTAAATGTAAAGCAAAATAGCCATTTTATTCACTGTTCCCCTTGTCTTTTAACACTTGTGTGATAAATTGACAGGAAACGTATGAATAAAACGGCGATAACTGTATCTTGGATTGTGGTTTTGCTAACGATTTGTTAGTTTTGCCTGAAAATTAGAACACTTTGCCGAAAACGATGTTGGTGAATGTCTTGAAAAGTATCTTCGCGTCGAACAGCCATGAGCGGTGCTCAAGATAATATAGGTCGAGGTCGAGCCTGCGGAGCATCTTGTCCATTGTGTCGGTATAGCCATTATATAATGTGGCATACGAGGTCACGCCTGGCCGTATTTGGTAGAGATACCTGTATCGCTTGTCGTGCTGCATTATCTGGTCTATATAGTATTGCCGCTCAGGTCGTGGCCCGACGAAAGCCAT